>JBAUJD010000736.1:0-2353 GCA_049683515.1 Thermosynechococcaceae cyanobacterium
CTCCGAGATTATCAAGGATTTTGACGGAAACTCACCAAAAGACTCATCTGTATCGAAATCATGGGCTGTTTGAGTACTATTCTATGCACCAAGACCTGCTCGGAGCAGGAATTAAAAGTGAGGGAAGCGCCAAGGGAGAAGGCTTAGAGTGATGCTCAGCCAAAATGAGAATTACTGCCTGCCGATAACGGTGGGGGCGCTAGTGATCTATACGTGCAATCGGAGTTAAGACATCGTGAACAGTGGTAAACCCATCGCCAAGCATAGGATTTTTCTGGGGGGTGGTCACTTCTACCGCGTTAACGCTGCTCGTGATTTCGGCGCTCTATGCCAAACTTGGTAAGTGGTTAATGCCCAAGCCAAAGCGCAGGACGCAAGCAGTAACGTTTGCAGTGAGTCCTAAAATAATCTGAGTCAATTCATCAGAGGGTTGACAGCACTACCCCTTAAATATACTGCGAACGACTTAAAAGCTTACCTCTCATTTTTTCTGCAAATCTTGTATGGCAAGGAATTCAGCTCTAACTAAAATGTTAATCCCTTAGCCGTCGGCAGTATAACTTAACGACCACTACTGAGAATTTTGTCATATTCCTGATGTGGCCCGATCCAAAACCATATGTAGGCATCATGATGCTTGACCGCCAAGACTCGATAGTCATCGTTGATTCTTATCGTCTTGCTCAAGCCAACTGAGAAGAGCCTCTAACTTCTCTTGAGGCTGATGTGGCAGTAAATCACTCATTGTTTGTAGCGTTTCTCGACGTGTCATAACCAAGTGATGTGATGAAGCTGTCTATCCTATCCTGCTAATCTATGGTGGTAGGCAGATAAATGATGAAAGAACTGCCCTGGTCCAGTTGGCTATGGACTTGAATCTTGCCTCTGTGTGTTTGTGCGATCGCATCGGCAATTGCCAGCCCCAACCCTGTGCCACCTGTCTTACGAGAGCGATCGCTCTCAATGCGATAAAAGCGATCGAAAATTCGAGCGAGTTCATGGGAGGTGATCCCAATCCCTGTATCTTTAACGGCTATCAATGCGGTGTGATCGTCAGCGGTTAAGGTGATGCTGACGTTGCCCCCCGCAGGGGTGTACCCAATTGCATTGGCAATCAAGTTAGACACTAGCCGATACAGTTGTGATTCATTTCCTGAAACATAGATCTCGCCCTGCGGTGCTTGGCCCGTTAAGTGAATGCTAGACGCAATCGCAAGTTCTGAAAACTCTTCGGTCAAATCATTGACCAAATCATTTAAGCAACAGGGCTGAGACGATTTTGCCTGTTTTTTAAGTGAACTTTGCTCAAGGCTGGTGAGCAAGAGTAAATCTGCAATCAACTGGCTCAAGCGTCTCCCTTGGCGCTCCACGGTTTGCAGCCGGTTGGGAATATCAGTTTGTTGGGATGGCGGCAAGCGTAAGGTGGCTTCCACTGTTGCCAAAAGACTGGCTAACGGCGATCGCAGTTCATGGGCCGCGTCCGCCGTAAACTGCTGCTGCCGTTGATAGGACTGGTAAATGGGCCGCATCGCTAATCCCGAAAGCCACCAGCTTGAGACGGTCACTAAGACGAGGGCCATCGAAAAGCCGATTATCAATACCCATTGAATGCGATGGGTTTCAGCATCTAAGGTCGCCAATGTGCGCCCAATTTGGAGATAGCCCCAGGAGGCTTGAGTCCCCGCTTGGCGTTGATCCTGGCGTTGATCCGTCGCGGTGGCGCTAGTGGCACTGTGAAGCGTGGCGCTATGGAGAGTCGTGGTGAATTGTCGATATCGGGTGCGATTTGCTCTTGTATCTAGCGTTTGCCAGGTCGCTGAATTGATTCGGTTGGGGGGTTGAATGGGTTGATTGGGCGAAAAGGCCAAGAGGTGACCTTGGTGATCAAAGAGGCGAATGTAATAATGACTGCGATCGCTAATACCCAGCGTATGCCGCTGAATCAGCGTAGGCGTGAGCTGACAGGGTTGCCCCGTTAAGCAGAGATCAGGGAAAATTTGCTGCAGCGTCGCAGTGGGGACTTTCCCCGCAGGCAGTAAGGGTTCTACGCTGTCATGCAGCGTCCCCGCAATGGATTCAATTTCGCGCTCCATCGCATCCCAGTTAGACTGCACCATCGCCCGATAGATTCCTAGCCCTGAAAGGCCCAAAATGATGCCCATGACGCCTGCATACCAAAGCGCTAACCGCAGGCGACTTTGCCAAAAGAGAGAATAGGTATTCATGATCAGCTCTGGGCGTTAAATCGATAGCCTGCGCCGGGAATGGTTTCGATGGGGCAGGGACAGCCATGACGGGATAATTTGCGGCGCAGCAAACGCATTTGGGCTGCGACCACGTTACTAATCGGTTC
>JBAUJD010000737.1:0-3483 GCA_049683515.1 Thermosynechococcaceae cyanobacterium
CGAGGGTTTGTTGCTTTACCCACCCATGAAGAACGACTAGAGCGCCAAACTTATAGCCGCTATGGGTTTGCTCTTCTAAAATGGCTTCAACTTGTCCTTCGTTCAATAACCCAGCCTGTCGTAGATAGCGACCAATTAGAGTCTTCGGGGTTGATCGGATCAGCTCTTGCCATTGCTCAGCAAAGAAGTCCGATGTTTCTTGTTTAAGCCAACCTCTGAGGGCCAAGATCTCACCAAAACGCAGCTCAATGTGCTGCTTTTGATCATGGAGTACTACTTCGATTTGAGCCTGGGAAATGAGATCAGCGTTGTGAAGCACTTCACCCAGGCGTTGATGCAACAGTAATCGAGGCAAAACAGTGGAAGATTTGGACATATAGCAGAAACTAAGCGTTGTGAGCTATAGCCGTGCTGAGTATTCAGCACTGATTGCTTTTACTATACCAAACTCGCCTGAATGCTGGAACTGCTAACCATCAGTTCCAGGACTCACTGCCATCCTGCGAGGTGGCTCAGGGCTTGTTTCTGCTCTTTCTGTGGGATTGAGCACACCGGCTCTGATGGATAGGGGTCAGCATTTTTATTAATCGATGATGTTGCTTGCATCGATACAGGCTGTTGCCTTGACTGCCCTCGCATCACTAATACAGAGCAGGGCGCATGGTGCATGACAAAGTTGCTGACGCTGCCCAGCAGTAGCTCACTGAGGCCAGCACGCCCCCGGCTACCCATGTAAATGAGATCGGCCCCCCAAGATTCTCCTAACTCACAAATGAGTTGGCCTGCTGCGCCAGAGCGTTGGGTGATGTCAGCTTCTACGCCAGCTTTTCGAGCTTGCTCAGCAAAAATATTGAGACGTTCGAGTCCGCGTTGCTCGTAGGATTCCCATTGGTGACGGTAGGTGTCGAGGGGTAAATCAGACAACCCAGGGTAGTAGTGAAGACTAGGGATCGCGGGGAATTCAGGATATCCCTCTTCTTCCATGGACAGGACGTGGAGCAGCATTAGCTGTGCCCGTAGTGGTTTAGCTAACGCTAATGCTTGGTCGAAAATTTGCTGGGCTGCAATTGAATCATCAATCGCCACAAGAATCTTCTGATACATATCAACCTCCTAAGTCCTGCTGTCCTTGATATAGATCAACAATTTGAGGAACTTGTGAGGATGGTCGATTCCATTGAGTTCGAAAGCGATCATCGCCACAATGGCAATTGCAGCTTGATCTCATATTTCAGTCCGCTATGATTATGAGCTAGATTTTTGAAGAAAGAGCTGGAGTCGCTTGAGCGTGAGTGTCTGCCCTAAATTAAGGGGTAAAAGTGTAATGCCTTCTAGGCGAGATTGAACCCAGCCGTTTCCCCAAGACCATTCGTGAAAGCCGTCGATTCCCTTACTGAGAATGAACCGAATGCCATCGGGGGATACAGCATCGACGTAGTGTTTTACTTCGATCGGCCCCGTCCAGCTACTGAAGGTCGTGCCGGTCTTTAACGCCCCAGGAATGCCTGCTGACAAACGCTGAGGCCATAGCCACTGCCTCAGTTGCCCTGCTTCGGTAAGGCTTGCTCTGAGCTGTATTTCGGTGGCGTCAACTTCAATGCGAAGCTCACTGCTTTGGTAATTGCCAAACATAACGGAAAGCCTCGAACTGCTGTCTCTATCTTAATGGGTTACTTCTGCTGCCGTCTGGAGGGAGCGGCGGGGCACCTCATAGCTTAAAAAGTCGTAGGCGAGTTTTGTATTCGGGAAAATTGCGCGGGCCTCGGCGAGCAGATCGTCAAGCTGGACCGGACTCCCCACCGCATAGCGAGGGCTAAAGTGACTCAAGAATAAAAGCTGTGCAGAGGCATTGAGAGCCACCTGAGCGGCCATGGTGGAGGTGGAATGAAGACGTTGATAGGCTAGCTCAGCATCTTGGTGGGCAAAGGTAGATTCATGAATGACCACGTCTGCTTCTTGGGCCAGCTCTACGGCGTTCTCACAGTAGATTGTGTCAGTGCAGTAGGCAATCTTCCGTCCGATTTCGGTGGGGCCGCAGAGGTCGGCACCGCTGACGGTTTGACCGTTGGGTAAGGTCACCTGCCCCCCTCGCTTAAGCTGCCCATAGAGCGGTCCTGAAGGGATGCCCAATGCGGCAGCTTTTTTAGCGTCGAAGTGCCCGATGCGATCGCACTCTTCAACGCGATAGCCAAAGGCGGTCACGCGATGCTCTAGTGGCTCACAGAACACAGAGAAATCGTCTTCTTTGACCACTAAACCGGGCTGAACGGTGTGTACTTCAACCGGGTAGGACAGATGGGTTTGCGAATACTTCCGACAGGCATTGAGATAGGCTTCGAGTCCAGGGGGGCCGTAGATATCAATGCGTTCGGGACTACCGGCCAAGCCACAGCTTGCCAGCAGACCCATCAGGCCAAAAATATGGTCGCCGTGCATGTGAGTGACAAAAATACGCCGGATTTGGCTAATCTTGACATCGCTACGCAGAAGCTGGTGTTGGGTGCCCTCACCACAGTCGAAGAGCCAGACCTCAGCCCGCTGGGGCAGCCGCAGTGCAATACTCGATACGTTTCGAGATCGCGTCGGTACCCCTGAGCTGGTTCCTAGGAAAGTAATTTGCAAAACAACGTCTACCTCAGCGCCATGCGTTCTTTACGATCATACGATCTGACCAGAGATTGCGTTAAACAAGAGATGACTCATCTAAGGTATGGGCCGGAGATCGCCTATCTATGCCTGCTGCCGCTTCATGATTTCAGCGCGAATAGCCGTGAGCGTTTCTTCTAGCGTTGTTTTAAACATGCTGTAAAAGGCTCCATCAAGCAGGCCGAGATCGGCTTCAACAACCATTGACTGCTGAATCATCGTTTGAGCATTCTGTTCCGAGCCATCAGAGACGGGGGCAATTTTCCAGTTTCCTCGGAACTTTTCCAAGTCTCCTTCGAGCATTTTAAATTCAATTTGGTGATGCCCGATTTCCACATTTTCTGTCTTGATGGTTGATTCAACATCAGCAAGCAAAACCTTGATGCAGTTGGTCTGTTCGACCACGGTACGATTCTGGTCGCTGGCGAGCACTTCGGCAGCAGCAACGCTGGGCAAAAACTCCTCAAAGTGTTCGTAGTCAGTCAAAACATCCCAGGTTAATGATGGCGGTGCATTGACTAAGATTCGGGCAATGTACTGGCCTTCTTCTCCAGAAATAACAACTTGTCCGCTCTGCAGTTCTTCTTGCTCGACGGGTGTAAGTTCCTTTATTAGGGCTTCAATGGACTGCTCTGGTGGAGAGAGTGACGTCATGGTGTCCTGCTAATTAATTGGATAGTGAACAAGGATCGCTGGGGCATTGCCCTATTAAACAGGTTGATTCAAGGTCGTACCTCTATGGTTCAGTCGATTTGATCGAGAACAATAATCTATCTGAAGATATAGCGGCCCTCTGGCCCCTCTGATTTTTAACAAGGGGAACAACCCAGGCAGAAT
>JBAUJD010000738.1:0-2227 GCA_049683515.1 Thermosynechococcaceae cyanobacterium
GTGTCGCCCTACAGCTCGGCGGTGTAGTGGCGCTGGCACAGTCGTGGATTTGGGTGTTGCTGGGGTACGGCACCGCGTTTTTAGTCGTGCCTCTGATTCGTTACTTTTGGCTCCAGCGTCGTAATGCAAAAATTACCGAACGCAACGCTGTGCGGCAGGACTACGCCCAGGTGGTTGACCATGCGGATGCTAGCCTCCAGCAAAAAATTAGCTATGCACAGAAGTTTGCGGCTCAGTCTGTAGTGACCCAAGACCGCTTAACTTATACCACTGAAAAAGATCTGCTAGATCAGGAGTTTGAGTAAGGTGACCGACGATAACGACAACGCTTTTGTATATCTGAGGAGCCTGTGACTAGCGACTATTATCAAACGGGACTGGAGCAGGCTCAGCGGCAAGAGTATGAAGGTGCGATCGCATCTTTCACCCAGGCCATTACCCAAAACCCACACCGGGCCAATGCCTATAGCCAGCGCGGCTTAGCTCACTACGACCTAGGGCACCTCCATCGAGCGATCTCAGACTTTACCCAAGCCATTGAGCTGGATGACAAATTCTTCTTGGCCTACTACGGACGCGCACTTACACGGATGGCCCTGCAGAACCTGAATGGAGCCTGGGTTGATATTAAAGATGCGATTCGGTGTGACGGTCATTCGGCCCTAGCGTACCGACTCCGGGGCGTCATTGAGCGTAAGCAGGGGGAAACAAAAGCCGCCGTCACCTCTTTCAAAAAAGCAGCAAACTTATTCCTCAACCAAAAAGATGCCGAAGGGGCAAGGCAGTGTTTAGCCCAGGTCAAAGCCCTACAGCCCGAAACGACTGGCGCACCTAAGGCTTCGATTAAAACCGAACAAGATTACTTTGAACAACTAATCGAACTCGCCCAACAGGGCAAGATTCAGCAGGCGCTCGCTGACATTAACTGGATTTTGAAAGCAGATCCCAAGGACGGCAAAGCCTACTGCTGCCGGGGCATTGTCCGCAGCAAGCAGGGCACCTATCGAGAAGCACTCTCTGACTTTAACCAAGCGATCGCGCTCCAATTCACAAAAGATATTGTCTATCGCAATCGTGGCTACGCACGCCTGGAACTAGGTGATGTGCAAGGGGCAATAGCTGACTTCAATCAAGCCCTTACGCTCAGTCCAGAACAGCCTCAGAGCTACGTTGCGCGAGGGATAGCCTATCAGCAGATGGGGCATTCAATGGGCGCGATAGAAGACTATGCCGAAGCCCTCCGACTAGACCCCACCCACGCCAGTGCATTCCAGCGACGGGGGCTGGCTTATCTAGAGTTAGGGGAAAAGTTATCTGCAATCGCCGATCTGCAGCGTTCTGTTAGCCTCTATCTTGAACAGGAAAACTGGGTGGACCACAAGCAAGCTTTAGCCGCTCTGCAGCAGGCTCAAAAATCTACGTCAGACATACCCGAAACTCGAACAGAGCAGCTTCATAAACGCCTGATGGCCTTGGTTGGGGGGCAAAAGCCCATTGCAGATCGCTTTCTACGGCAGATCAAGATGCAATATCCAGGGCGTTCGGAAGCGTGGTACCTCGAAACGGTGGTGCATGATTTGGAGCGCGATCGCGGCGTATAACTGAAGATGAGGTAATCCGCACCAGACAGATTGATCGCCTTCTGGAACGATATAGAAAGCTAGGAGCTTAAACCATGAACTTTTCAATTCAGTCCATCTATCAGTGGTACAAACAGACAATTCGTAATCCAAAGTATCGCTGGTGGATTATTCTCGGCACCTGCGTTTATCTGTTTAGCCCCATTGATATCTCCCCTGACTTTCTTCCCTTCATCGGTCAAATCGACGACGTCGCCGTCCTCACTTTGCTCATCGCAGAGCTGTCTCAAATGATGATGGGGCAGCTTAAGTCTCGACAAGATAGTGCTGGTCCCACGGTAGATGAATCTTCCACGGCACAGACAACGGTAGATGTTGATGCCGTTCCGCTGCAGGACTAGTGATCGCATCTCCAGAAGTACAGCAATGGTTTGACTACTCTGTGCGAGTGCAACCGTGCCACACCGACTATGCTGCCGTGGTTTGGCATGGCTCGTACATAAACTGGATGGAAGCAGCCCGTATTGATGCCCTTAGAGAGCTGGGGATTGAATTTTCTGATTTAGTTGCATCGGGATGTGATTTACCCGTGGTCAAGCTTTCGGTTAACTACCACCAGCCCCTCAAAATGGGAGAGGTCGCTATGG
>JBAUJD010000739.1:0-5140 GCA_049683515.1 Thermosynechococcaceae cyanobacterium
GATCTAAAACGTGGGGAACCGCTTCAATGGAGGGAATCACAGGAACCAGTGCAGCCCACTGCTGTTGCCGCTTCGTGTAGATAGGCTGCAAACTGCCCCAGTGAAAGCCGGGTTGGGCATCACTGTAATGAAAATTAAATGAGGCATCAGGTTCTGGATAAATTTTTCCGCCGTAGGGAATCAGTTGCTCTAGGGTGCCAATGATTTTTGTTTGCATGAAGGCTTCAATGTCTTCCCACTGGAAGAGTTTCAGGCGCACAAACAACTCTAGATATTCGCGAATAGATTGAGGGTCTTGAACCTTTTTATTTGCCAACTGAATCGCAGATTCCATCACCTGCACTTTGAATTTACGGCCCAGCAACGCTGCGAATTCCTGGGCCGTTGTTAGGCCGGTGCCCGTATAGGTCATCCATCCCTGGTGAAAAGTGAACAGTCGCCGCCTGGGCTGACTGAGCAAGGGAGCCTCAACCTGAATATTAATGACGCCACTAAATTCTTGACGTCTAAAGTTATCAATAAAATACGGTAGTTGCTGAGGCTTAAACTCTTGCACTTTAGACCCTTCCCAAAAGATAATCACTTGAATTCGGTCTCTTTTTAACAAGGGACACGACAATTAGATGCAGCTATTACAAGAACAGAAAAAACTTGAACGTCCTTAAACCATCAAAGCAAAAACGAAAAATTGTCAAATGATTACCAAAGGAATAAGAGGCTTACGTCTCTGCTCTTATTTTAAGATTCCCTTTATGTTTCAAAAACAAACATTAATATCAATTGGATTTAAAGAATCCAGTTGATAGATAAAAGTCTATCCAAATCAAACTTAGTGCTGCTTGGCTAAAGTGAGTTAGCTTTGAGTTGAGCAAAGATTTTATTTTTCTCAGCCAGAATAATAAATAAATCACAAAATTTGCTAGTGTCTGGTTAAAAATCAAGAGATTTGTAATGTAAAAGATCTGACCTGCTGCTCTGCAGAGAGAGATTTATCAATTATTCTCAGCAACTTATCTCGATCAATCGGCTTGCTCAGATAGTGAGTTGCACCTGCCATTTGACCTTTGATTTTATCAATCATGCCGTCTTTAGCCGTCAGCATAATAATGGGTAAGTTTCTGAACTTACCGATCTTACGAATCGTGCGGCATAGCTCTAGGCCATCAATATCTGGCATGGTCACATCTAGCAAAACGAGTGAGACAGATTCTCGGTTCAGAAGATTCAGTGCATCAACGGCATTGTTTGCTAGTAAGACATGATAGCGATCGCTAATCGATCGTTTAATCATGGCCTGCACCACCGCGCTATCATCGACACTCAGAATCACGGGCCGCTCTTGATGGGGGACCGACGGCAGACCAGAGGCTTGGGTTTCTCCGCCACAGGTGAGCCATCCGTTCTTGACCCATGAGTGATAGGTTTGAGCGAGCTTTAAAGGATCTTTTTCTAAGGCATAGGCAATTTGAAGTAGCGATCGCTGACCATTCACACATTTTTGAAGATGCTTCAGAACAGCAGGATTATCTTCAGGGGCTGTATGCTGCTGTGGCACAGCCTCAATAGAGGGAATATAGGGTGCTAATGCTGACCACTGTTGCTGGCGTGCTTTTAATGTTGAAGCCAATTGAGGAACGCTAAACCCTGGCAGTTCCTTCATATAGTTCAAGACCTTTTCATCCTGGAAGCTCACCTTTAATGTTCCGGGATAGGGCATAATTTGCTCTAAAGTCCAAACAACACAATTTTGCATGAATGCTTCAAAATCTTTCCAGCTAAAGAGTTCAAGCTGAACAAACAATGTTAAATAATCTAGCAAAGAAGATCCATCTTTGTTTTTCTTTTCTGCTAACTTAATAGCAGAGGCAATATTTTTATTTTGGAGCTGCTTTCCAATGCGCTTCACTAAGTCCTGTTTTTTCGGGAAATTGAGGCCCACATAGGTGATTAAACCCTGTGTAAAGACAATGAGTCTAGAACGCTGTGCCTGCCCCTCAGCAACGGTGACATCAACCTGAAGAATGCCCGTGAACAGCTTCTGATGGTATACCTGAAGTACGCTCAATAATTGCTCAGACTTAAAACTATTCACCGATGTGATCCCCCTATGATGTAGACACCCCTTGCCTCCCATTTGTTCTCCCTAGGGAGAACGAGTTTGGTTGAAGGGACCGTTATTTTAATGCCAGTTCTTGAGCTGTTCAACCGAGTGGGCTGACAAACCTTGCACGTTACTGCTGCAATCCCCTCACCCTCTGGGAGACGGGTTGGGGGTGAGGGGCATAAACGTTTGTCAGTTAATCAGGCTGCTAAACAGTTATCTCTTGTGATTCAATCTGCTGAACAATTAGGCTTATGCTTAATATTCCCAATCCCAAGGCCAATACTCCACGTCAGACCCCTCTACTTTGTTAGGGTCTGTCTACGATATCGACGAGGAAGCATCAAAACACCTGTAGCAAGCGACGACTCAGTTGGGTTAATAGCTCGCCCGCAGTGATGCGCCCACGATAGTCAATCCAGGTCTCGCGGGGTAGATCTTTGAGTAAGTCCTGTGCCGTACGGTACATCTTCGTCGCTCGGTGGGGTTGCCCTTCGTCGGCGTAGATGTCGGCAAGGTTTAGATAGGCCGGGATAAAGTTAGGCTGCAGATACAAGATTTTTTTGAGAATGTTTTTAGCCTGTTTGCGATCGCGCTGCCCAGCAATCTGCGCCATCAGATACAGCGGTGATCGGGCTTCGCCATCGAGTTGAAGCGCAGCTTGGCAATGGTGCATGGCTTGCTCAAGATCGCCCTGTTGCCAATGGGTTTGAGCCAGCAAGTACTGGGTCGCAAGACCTGTCGAGTCCAAAGATACAGCCGTCTGAAGTGTCTCTGTCTCCACTGAAGATGCCAACGGCTTGGGTCGATGGGGCGAGATCGATGAGGGTACCGTTGCGATCGTTCGCGAATCTAGTGTGCAAGCTATTTTTGGTATAGAGGCTGTTTTCGGTATAGAGAGAATTCCCTCGACGCTTCGAGGTCGGTAGGCCATCGAGCCGGGATAGCTAAGCACGTCAAAGGACTGCAGATTTTGGTCATACAGCTCTGCATGCCCCGTCACCAGATACCCATTAGGATCAAGAGTGGCCTGCAGCTTTTTGAGAATATGAGCAATGGTCGCCGTCTCAAAATAGATAAAGACGTTGCGGCAGACGATTAAGTTTAGATTTTTAAGACTGCCGTTGGGGAAGGGATCGGTCAGCAGGTTAAGCCCACGAAAGGTTACCCTAGCTCGAATCGAGTCCTGAATCTGCCATCCTGCCGGGACGGGTTGAAAACAGCGAGACCTAAGCTGAGAGTCTGTTTGCCGAAACGACCAGTCTCGATAAATGCCCTGACGCGCTTTATTAAGAGCGGCTGGATTTAAATCGGTCCCCACAATTGAAATGTGCCACTGGGCGAAATCAGGCAACAGCTCCTGTAGCAAAATTGCGAGAGAATAGGGTTCTTCGCCCGTTGAACAGCCTGCACTCCATAGACTGAGACTCAAGCGAGGAATCAAACCCTTGGCATGGGCGAGCCGCTGCTGAGCAATCAGGTCAGGGAGAAGGTGCGATCGCAACACCTCAAATTGATCTTGATCTCGGAAAAAGTAACTTTCTCCAATGGTGACAAAATTTAGAAAAGAGTCCCATTCTTGCCGTTGCAGTTCAGAGCGTCCGGCGAGCAAGTGATAGTAAGCCTCAGCATCTGCTAACGCTAGCGCCTCCGTACGGTTGATGATATTGAGAGCCAGAGTGCCCCAGTCTTGAGAGCGAATCTGAATCCCCGTCTCTGCATCAATTAGATCTAAAAACTTCTTTTGCAAAGCCGCATTGATGACAGACATAGGAGCAGTCGTTACGAACGTACTGCTGTAGGGTGCCCAGAGCTGACGCAAGACCGCCAGTTCTGGGCCAATAAATCACGATCATGCCAATGATTAATCAAGCCAGCAATACATTGCGCCTTGGGTGCTAAGATGTGCCGAACGCTTTTAATAACACTGCAGCATGACACCCGCAACACAGACGAAGGCTTTGGACCGTATCTTTGCGATCGCGGCTCAATTTGCCAAGGGCCGGGTCAGCGCTGCGGAAGAATTTGGTCAAGGCAACGTCAACGATACCTATCTGATTACGCTGGAGGGAGCTAGCGCCCCGTTTGTGCTGCAGCGCATCAATACCCACGTGTTCCGTCAGCCTGAGCTGGTAATGCGGAATATGCGAACGTTGACAGAGCATGTTCACCAGAGGCTGCAGCACGATCCGCTCTGCCAAGACCGCCGCTGGAAGGTGCCCCGCGTCTTACTCACCCCAGACCAGAGCGATCATTGGCTAGAGCCTGACGGCACGGTGTGGCGGGCCATTAGCTTTATCAACAATGCCCAGTCTTTTGACACCATTCAAAGTAGCGATCATGGCCGCGAGATCGGCTACGGCCTAGGCATGTTTCACCATCTGATCAGCGATCTACCCTCGAATCAGTTGGCAGATACCTTAGAGGGCTTTCACATTACCCCCAGCTATCTGCAGCAATATGAGGCCGTTCTAGAGCAGAACTCCATCCATCCATCGCCAGAGGTGAACTACTGTCTAGAGTTCGTAGATCGTCGCAAATCGTTGGCTCCTATCCTAGAAAACGCAAAAGAGCAGGGTATTTTGCCTCTACGCCTCATGCATGGTGATCCCAAGATCAACAACATTATGATTGACGACGCTACCCATCGGGCCGTGAGCCTGATTGATTTAGATACGGTGAAGCCCGGTCTGGTGCATTACGACATTGGCGACTGTCTCAGGTCGAGCTGTAACCCCCTCGGTGAAGAAACCGATCAGTGGGAGAGTGTCTGCTTTGATTTAGATTTAAGTCAGGCGGTGCTGCAGGGGTATCTATCGGTGGCCCGTAGCTTTTTGACTGAAGCAGACTATGACTATTTATTTGATGCGATTCGTCTGATTGCCTTTGAGTTAGGGCTTCGCTTTTTTGCCGATTATTTGATGGGCGATCGCTACTTCAAAACGAAATATCCAGACCATAACCTTGCGCGAGCTTTGGTGCAGTTTAAGCTCACTGAAAGTATTGAAGCTCAAGAACCACGTCTTAAAACAATCATCC
>JBAUJD010000740.1:0-7875 GCA_049683515.1 Thermosynechococcaceae cyanobacterium
TATCACGGGCGATGCTGTAGAACTCGTAGGTGTGACCGAACTCGCCTGTAAAGGTGGCTTCGTTCAGAGTGGTGTTCTCTAGCCAAGGGGTAAATGCACCGCCGTTGTCTGAGACGTAGAGGGTGTAGCTGGCAATAGCAGAACCTCCGGCTGCATCTTCACCGTTCCATTGCACTGTGAAGTCAGAGCTTTCTGAGTTAGTGGGCAGTGCTGCTACAGTGCTGGTGGGGCCATCGGCATCAAGAGTATTAAAGATGGGTGGGGTGTCGATGGGTTCGTTTTGGTCGAAGATGATCCGGGCTTCGGCGTCGATGACGGCCCCGGTTTCGATGTTGCGATCTGCTTTAATTTCGTAGCTGACGAATCCTTCCCCTGCGCCGTTTTCGTCGTTGGGGGGCAAGAAGCCGGTGAGGGCGTCGCTGACAATATCGCCGGTAGTTGGGTCAATGGCAGTGAGGGTCCAGAAGGCTTCGCCGGTGGCGATGTTGATGCCTGCGGTGACATCGACTAAGAAGCCTTCGGTTTGGGTGAGGTCGATGCGGTCGATGTAGAAGGCGCGGTTGTCGGGGACATCGAAGAAGAGGTTGCCCCAGCCAAAGCCGCCTAGACGGAAGGTTCGCCAGTCAAGGTTTGGATCTAATTGCTGGACGACTCGAAGTTCGTGTAAAAGAACTGCACAAACTCGACTATACGGTTCTGGCTGAAATTATTGCTCCGTTTATGGAATAACGGTACTTGGCGTCAATACGTTATCTAGATTGACTTGAACTCCTGTTCCTGGGTTCAAAAAATCATTCATGACCAGGGACGGGAATTCTAATACATCCTCTATTGGTTTCTTGATTGTAAAAAAGATAAATAGAGTAGAAAGATATTCCTTTCTCAACTGTTATCGACTTCCATTCATTAACGTTATCATTAACTAATCTTGGGTCATTCATATAAGACTCAATCATTGCCTTCCCTGTTGCATCAATCTCTTTCCAGAATTCTTGGCTTTTTTGATATTCAATGCTGGCATGTTTTTTGATATCGCCTTCCGATATATTTAGTATATTTCTTTTGTCTTGACTGGAATGCTCAATGAGAGAATCAAGTGAGATATTAGGATCAATATACTCAAGTCTTAGCGTATTTATTAGCTTAGTAACCTGATCGCGGGAAACAGAAAATGTACAATATGCATTGACTGGATTCCTTTCAAGCTTGCACGATCTTGACTTAATAGGGATTTTCTGGTTAACTAAAAGCCTGTCAAATAGTTTATTTGCTTCATGTAAGTCGAGCGTTTCTACAATGATGCAACCTTGAGTCAAACTTGCCAAAAAAATTGTCAAGAGAAAAGATAAGCTTCTAGATGCTGATATTTTCTTTTTTCGCGGATGATCAATCATTTGTCAAAACGCCTCTTAAATCTTAATGAAAACGGATATCTTTGCTTGAAAAATTAGAGCTGATCTTTATAATATACATTGGGTTTCTGTTGCGCTTCAGATTTGAATTGGCGTTTTTCTGTTTAGCGATCGCATCCAAAGGGCAGGCTACAGTCGTTGGCAAATGAAGGTATGGATACAACAGATGTAGTCATCATCGGCAGCGGTATTGGGGGGCTATGCTGCGCGGCAATGTTAGCCCGCTACGGCTTTGACGTAACGGTATGCGAAAGTCATACCATCCCTGGCGGCGCGGCCCATGCCTTTGAGCGCGATGGATTTAAGTTTGATTCAGGGCCGTCGCTGTATTCCGGCCTATCCTACAGTCCTTCGACCAGTCCGCTGCGCGACGTCCTTGATGCCATTGGCGAAGATCTAGACTGGAAAACCTATGATGTCTGGGGTTGTCATCTCCCGGAAGGTAGCTTTAATAATCCTATCGGCACCGACCAGTTTGATGAGGTACTAGAAAAGTTCCAGGGGCCACAGGCGGTTGCCGAATGGCATCGCTTTAAACAGGTAATGGCTCCGTTGGCCGAGGCTGCGATCGCAATTCCCCCCGCCGCCTTTCGAGCTGACTTCGGCGCAGTGAGAACCCTAGGGCGCTTTTTACCGGCGATGCTGCGCCAAACAAAATATATCCGCCAGCTCACTGGACCCTTCAGCCGCATCTTAGATCGCGAAATTAGTGACCCCTTTATCCACCGCTGGATGGATATGCTGTGCTTTTTGCTATCCGGTTTACCCGCCGAGGGGACCATTACCGCTGAAATGGCCTTTATGTTTGCCGAGTGGTATCAACCCAATATGGTCCTCGACTATCCTGTCGGCGGGGCCGGTGCCTTTGTCGATACCCTCGTTCGAGGATTGGAAAAGCACGGCGGCAAGCTACGACTGGGAACCCATGTCGATCAGGTATTAGTCGAAAATAAGCGAGCCGTTGGCGTTCGGTTGCGGAATGGTGACACGCTGAGAGCCAAACGAGCCGTCGTCTCCAATGCCTCTGTTTGGGACACCCTCAAGCTTTTGCCAGAGGGTTCTGTACCCCAGCGGTTTGTTCGTCAGCGGCAAGCGACGCCAGAATGTGAGAGTTTTATGCACCTCCATCTCGGTATTGACGCAGCCGGATTACCCGATGACTTGGAGTGTCACTACATTGTGGTCAAAGATTGGGAACTGGGGATTACCGCTCCGCAAAATATTGTGCTGCTCTCGATTCCCTCTGTTCTTGATCCGTCGTTAGCGCCACCGGGGAAGCACGTCATTCATGCCTACACTCCCGGTAATGAGCCGTTTTCAGTCTGGAAGGGGCTGGACCGGGGCAGTGATGCCTATAAGCAACTGAAGCAAGATCGGGCTGAAGTGATGTGGAAAGCCTTAGAGCGAGTGATGCCGGATATTCGCGATCGCACTGAACTCACCCTCGTCGGCACTCCTCTAACTCATGGACGGTTCCTGCGCCGCCATCATGGCTCCTACGGCCCTGCTATCAAGGCTGGTCAAGCCATTTTCCCTGGCCCCACAACGCCGCTATCGGGGCTGCTCTGCTGCGGGGACTCTACTTTTCCGGGGATTGGACTGCCTGCGGTCGCCGCCAGCGGCATGATCGCGGCTAATACCCTGGCTACGGTGCCGCAGCATTTAGAGATGCTTAAACAGATTGGCTGTCTGCCTTAAAAACGCCAAAAAATCACCTGCTACAGTTGAACGCAGCGGCAACGCTACAATCAGTAAAAGGTTTGAAAGAATCAGGACTCTGTAGGCAACCGTGACTAACCCCGAGGAAAATCAGCGCCAGCGTTTTCGCCATTTGTTTATTGTCGATGATGCCGAAGGGCGGCGCACCATTTCCCTAGAGGCGGCGACCTATTCTATTGGCAGAGATGTTACCAATTCCATTGTGCTGCATTCCAAGATGGTGTCTCGGCAGCACGCCATTTTGCTACGGGTGACGGCACCCGATACCGCCAACTATCTATTTCGCATTATCGATGGCGATCTGCAGGGCAAACGAAGCACTAACGGCCTGATTGTGAATAGCCGCCGCCTATTTTCCCATGATCTCAAGCACGGTGATATTGTTGTTTTTGGCGGCGATGTCAAAGCAAAGTATTACGTGGTCGCGAACCTCTCAGATGCGGCCTTTGATGAATTCTGTGATACCAGCGATTTGTCTAGTATTCTGTCTAATTCGGTTAATCCCTTCCAAACCCTAGTACCGACAGATGCTGACTTTCAAGACATGAGTGAAGCGGCTCTGGTCCGGCTGGCGTCTTTTCCAGAGCTGACGCCGAACCCGATTCTTGAAATTGATTTATCGGGTACCGTCACCTACATGAACCCCTCTGCAGTGATGCAGTTTGTCGATTTGTCCGAGGCGGGGTTGGCCCATCCGCTGTTGGAGGGGCTATTGACGATGGTGAAGGTAGATCATCCGACCCAGGGCAACTTTTTTGTCCGCGAGGTTGCCATTGCCGATCAGGTCTTTGAGCAGTCCGTCCACTACATCTCTGAAAGCGATCTGATCCGGAGCTATATCACCGATATTACTGAACGGAAGCGGGCGGAAGAGCAGTTGCGCCACCAAGCCCAGCGTGAGGCCATTATTAACCGCATTGTTCAGGCCATGCGGGTGACGATGGTCAGCGACGAAGTGCTCAATATTACGGTGGGGCTGCTGCTAGAGGCGCTGGGGGCCAGTCACTGCTTAATTGTGCCCATTGAGCTAGAGGGCGATTTGTCTGAATTCTATTCGAGAGATCGATCCGTCGAGCGACCGGACCTCGTGCAGGCCAATGAGCGCTTTTTGCGCCATTCTCAAGAGTCGCTGGCTCAGGGGCAGCAGGTGGTTTTTGAGCAGGGGGATAGCTCTTTAGCGCTGGAGCTGCAGGCTATCTGCGGGCAGTGCCAGATTCAAACGCTGCTATTGACACCGCTGATCTACATGCAGACCTATTTGGGGTGTATCAGCCTCTATCAATGTGGTCCCTATAGTGAAGAGGCCCGTGTCTGGAACCTCGATGAGCTTAATTTAGTAGAAACGATTGCCGATCAATGTGCGATCGCCATTCACCAAGCCCAGCTTTATCGGCAGGTCCAAGATCTCAATGCCGACCTAGAGCGTCAGGTCCAGGAACGCACCGCCCAACTGCGCCAAAAAATGCAAGAGCTAGAGCGCATGAATCTGCTCAAAGACGATTTCTTGAGCACGGTCTCCCATGAGCTGAGAACGCCGATGTCGAACATCAAAATGGGAATCCATATGCTCAACCAGTTCCCGTTAGAAGAGCGTCAGGCACGCTACGTCAAAATTTTAGAGGCCGAGTGCAGTCGTGAAACCGATCTGATTAATGATCTCCTTGATCTACAGCGCTTAGAAGCTGATACCGAACCCATGCCCACTGAAAGCCTGACGATTGCAGCATGGCTCCCTGGTGTACTCGAACCGTTTCAGTCTAGGACGAGCGATCGCAAGCAAATTCTGACGCTAGACTGCCAGCCAGACTTAACGACCATGCAGTCTAATCGAGTGAGCTTAGAGCGTATCTTAGCGGAGCTTTTGAATAATGCCTGCAAATATACGCCAGACGGCGGCGAAGTCTACTTCAAAATTGCCCTATCCCAAACGACAAAATCATCGGTGCGGCTTCAGGTCACCAATCAAGCCGAAATCCCCGCCTCTGAACTGCCCCGCATCTTCGATAAATTCTATCGAGTCCCCAACGCTGATCCCTGGAAGCAGGGGGGGACGGGTTTAGGATTGGCACTCGTGCAGAAATTGGTCGAGCAGCTTCAGGGTGAAATTGCCGTCACCAGTACCAACGGACGCACCACATTCACCGTTGATCTGCCCCAACCCGTCACGGAATCCGAAATTTGCCCCTAGCTCAGGCCCGTCTTATGCAAAGATAGGACAGTTGCTTACTCAGTCCAATGGGGCTTAAGCATCGCTGTTCGTTATACAAGACAACCGCTAAAACTATGCAAGTTGGTGATCAGGTTCGAGTCAAAACATCTGTCATTGTTTACACGCACCCTGAGCATCGGAATCAGCCCTTTGATATCTGCGGCACCGAAGGCGAGATTGCCAATATCCTAACGGACTGGAACGGGCGTGTGATCAGCCCTAACTTTCCTTGCGTTGTTCAATTTAGCAAAAAATTCAAGGTGCATCTGCACGAATCGGAGCTAGAGAAAATATAAGACGCTACTGACGGCGCAGCTCCTGATCTAACAGCACACCAACATCAATAACGGTGAGGTGGTGACGGTCGTTTAGAACGGTCGTGCCACGATAGTATAGCGGTTGATTCTCTTGGGGTGAACTGACCTGCAGCTCTATGGTGGAAGCTGTAATCAATCGCTCAATCTCGACCTGAATCGCGCAAGTCTGGTTACCCTGCTTGATGACCAGCAGCGTGGTTTGCGGGTTAACCCCCTGCAGATTAACGCTATCTTGGGCAAAATAGAGGGCGCTCTCAACTTTTGCCAAGGGATAGACGGCAATGACTTGCGATCGCCAGACTAAAGTCCACGGCGTTTGGGTCTCATCCACCTGATCGGTGCGAGGGATTAAGATCTCTAGCATGTTTTGAGAGGGCAGCATCAACAGGCTACTCCCCGTTTGCCACACAAACGCATCTGCTAGGGTGAGGGTCTCGGTGGTTAAAGAGAGCGGCTGCTGAGACCGTGCCACAGGGACGAAAGGAGACGGGGTGAATCCGTTCGTGATTTGCATCTGATCGTAGATCGAACGGAACCCCGTCAATGTAATTTGACCAATCGTAGAAGCACTATTAGGGCTAGCCTTGAGGCTGGTTAAGGCGGTTTGCGAAATGGCGACAAACGCTGAAAGATCCGACATTTCACCGAGATCCCTTAATCCCTCAATCTGGACTTTCAGATCGAGGGCTAAGGTGGGCGTAGGCGTCGCCAATAGGTTTTCAATCTGATCTAAGGTCGCCTCAACCTCAGCCCTTAAGGCGAGGGCAGTGAGTTGGACGGCAGAGGCGGGAGACGGCGGGGCTACTTCTTGGGATGAGGTCGTCTGCCGTCGCAGTGCTTCAAGCTGATCTAGAACAGCCTGAGCTGCAGTGCAATTAATGTCACCCGTTAGCGGCATTCGTTGTGCATGGGCGAGCAAAGAGAGCTTCAACGTCTGGTTCGCTTGGCGGAGCAGATCCAGTGTGGCGATATCCTGTCGCTGCAACGTTAGGCAGAACGTTTCCAATCGATAGATCGCGTTCCGGAAGTCTGTCAGATCGAGCTGCTCGGCTCCACTTCTCACAATCTGGAGTGCCTTAATCGGCGGCGCTAGACGTTCAGCACTCTGAGATGGGGTCAGCCCCTGTAGATCTGCTTCGATCTGCTCAAACAGCTCCACGGCCTCTTGAATGAAAAGCTGATAGGCACAGTCCCTCAACTCAGGCGCGAGCGTCGGCGGAGATAGCGCGTCTAGCTCAGTCATGGCGTAAGTTCACCGCTTGCACAGCGGTTGCCAAATTTTGGAAAGACTCGACCACCGTCGCCGAGGTCTCAGCCGTTTGATGGGTTCGGTTCGCAACCTCGACAATAGATTGGCTGGCGGCGGCTGATTGCTGCGCTTGATCGGTCGCCGTTTTCGTCATCTGCTCCACTAGCGTTAAGAGTTGGTAACTGGAGGCTGCAATGTGTCCGAGCTGCTGCTGCATGTCGGTCACGGACTGTCTGCTGCTGAGAGCCTGCCGTTGTCCCTCTGTAAACAGACTGGCTGCATTATGAGCGTTTGTGCTGATCGATGCCACTAAGGGCTGGATATCGGTGATGCCGCTATCCAACTGGCGAGTTAGAGAATGGATCGCTTCACCAATGCCTGCAAATTCTTGACCGGCGCTTCCCATTCGGGCTGATTCTAAGGTGACGTTCATTGCCTGTAGTTTGACTTGGGCCGCGAGGGTGCTGACCTGATCTAAGAGCGTACTCAGTTGCGCAGCGGGTTGTTCAATGCGCTCGACTTGGGCAGCGGCATTGGTAAATGCACCCTGCAGGGCGGTAATACTGCCTCGAATTTGTTCTACGGCGTCTTGATTAGCCTGCATGGTTTGACTTACCTGTTGGCTATGCTGCTCGCCTTGTTCAAGGGCTTGCATCATGCCAGAAGTAGAATCAGCAAGGGATTTGATGTGATTGTAGAGCGTGCTCACAGAGGTCATCTGCTGGCGGGCTTGGTGGGCTAAATCTTGAATCGCGCTTTGGGCCAAAAAAGTGCTGATCTGCTGCTGGAGGGCTTCTTTTTGATGCTGGTTCTGGGTGGAGTTACCCTGGGCTATTGTATAGGCTTGCTCGACTTGCGCTAACAGACGGGCGTGGTCGAGGGCATACCCGACCTGCTGTGCAATCTGAGTCATTAACGTGATCTCTGTGGGTTGCCAATGGCGGGGACCAGAGCACTGATGGGCGATCA
>JBAUJD010000741.1:0-13188 GCA_049683515.1 Thermosynechococcaceae cyanobacterium
GGAAATTTGTGATTGTCTACTGTATCAACTGGGGACCGTTATTGAACACTGTTAATCGTAGACGGAGCGATCGCAAAAATGTTTCAGGCTATCCATTATTGAGGTCTAAAAACCATCAACAGCGGCATCTAGCGTCTAATTCAGGTCGTTCTACAGGATGCCCGTCTCCTGGCATCGTTGGTGATCACGAAGCCACCCTGCCCCACAAAGGGGAGGCCAAGAATGTCCTAGGACGATTACAATAGAACTTCAGACCCATTGCAAACGGCCACGATTTTGGGTGGCGATGGAGGAACCGAGAACATGCTACAGCTTCTTTATTTTCTTGCGTTCACCGTGCTCACCACTCTCGTGATCAGCAACTTAGTTCGCAATCTATTCATGTTTGGTCGTGAGGCCCAGCGCCCTCCGAACTCAGGAGCATCCCATCGGTCAGATCGGCGGCGAGTGCCACACCCAGAATTAATAGACGATCAGGGCAATATTATCGATGAGCCACTTTTGGTGATGCGCTCGATCACGGTTGATGATGCGCGGGAGCAACTGGATGCCCTCTACAATCAATCACCAGAGTCCCCCGATGAAGCGTCGGGGCGTTCATCGTGATGGCGTTGTGGCTCCTTTCATACATCCATCCATCGACAGAGCATGACTGAGGACGCTGAGCCAAGGCAAAAACGGTCTCGCTCGAAAGAGTCAGGAAACCGCCTTCCTCAGTGGCCCCTTGACTGGTTAACGCAGGCCCGACGCTTGCTCTCACCGCTCCAGCAGGTGCAGGAATGGGTCAGCCGCTGGTTCAGCGTCAATGAACAAGATATGGCGGCGATTCTGGAGCAAATTCGCGCCGAGCTGCCAACCACAGAAGTGCTGATGATGGGCAAGCCCCAAACCGGGAAAAGCTCTATTATTCGGGGTCTAACAGGGGTCAGCGATGACATCATTGGTCAGGGCTATCGCCCCCACACTCAACACACCCAAAACTACGCCTACCCCACTGAAGATCTGCCACTGCTCATGTTCACGGACACGATTGGGCTAGGTGAGGGCAGTGGCGATGCCAATGCGTTGGCAGATGAACTCAATACCTTACTGCCAAAGGGGAAGACCGCACGGGTCATTATTCTGACGGTGAAGGTCACCGACTTTGCCACCGATTTTTTGCAGCAGACAATGGCTCGTATTCGCAGCGCCCATCCTGAAATCCCTTGCCTTTTAGCCATTACCTGCCTCCATGAGCTGTACACAACGGAGGACCATCCCCCCTATCCCCCTGCCCTACCAGAGCTAGCGCGAGCGGTGGCGGCGCTCAAAGAACAGTTTTCTGAGGTTTGCGATCGCGCCACCTTAATCGACTTCACCCTAGAAGAAGATGGCTATCGCCCGGTGTTCTATGGCCTAGATGCCTTTGTCAATGATCTCGCTGAGCTACTTCCTGCCGCTGAATCTCAGATGATGTATCAATTGCTCGATCAAACCGACGGCAGCTCTGAGATCAGTCAGCTTTACCGCGATGCCGGGCGGCGCTACATTTTGCCCTTTTCAATGATGGCCGCAACCCTAGCGGCGGTGCCGCTGCCCTTAGCCACCATGCCTGTGTTGACCGGTCTGCAGGTGACGCTGGTGAGTTTATTAGGCAAACTCTACGGCCAGAAGCTGTCTTTATCTCAAGCCGGTGGAGTCGCTAGTGCGATCGCAGGCGGGTTCCTCGCTCAGCTTATTGGCAGAGAATTGATCAAATTTATTCCTGGCGTAGGCAGCGTCGTCGCCGCTTCTTGGGCCGCCGCCTATACCTGGGCCTTGGGAGAAGGTGCCTGTGTCTATTTTGGCGACTTAATGGGCGGGAAAACGCCTGATCCTCAAAAAATTAAAGCCACGATGAAGCAATCGTTTCAAGAGGCCCAGAAACGCTTCCGTGACTCCGTAACATCTCAAAAATAAAACATCTCGTTCGCAAGGCGGAGGGCTATACCCAGAGAGTAATTGGAGCTTATCCTACCGCATAGCCGTAACAGACGTGATAGCGTTATTCCTAAACAGCGCTGATTGATTATGACAACGCCACAGGTTCCCAATGCATCTGATGCACCGCGTTGGTTGCAGACGCTGCGTTACACCCTGAATCCACTGGGCTATATGGATCGGGCTTTTGAGCGTTGCGGCGACTTTTTCAATGCACCCGTGATTGGGAATCACTCACAGGTAATCTTTGCAAGCCATCCTGACACCATTCAGGCCATTTTCTCCAGTGATGCGCTAACGGCCCCGTCCAATCAGCTCCTGCGGCCCATTGTTGGCGACTATTCAGTCTTTGGCCTTGCGGGTCAGCGTCACCGCCGAGAGCGTAAGTTACTGATGCCCCCGTTTCATCGGGAGCAAATTACGACCTATGGTGACCTCATCTGCGATCTAACCACCAAGGCGCTTGAACCGCTCTCCATTGGAGACACTGTAACGGCTCGTGTTCTGGTCCAGGATATTTCGATTGAGGTGATTCTGCGGGTCGTTTTTGGTCTCAATGAGGGGCCGCGCTTTGATCAATTAAAAGCCTTGCTGGTGGAATTCTCTGAGCGAATCCAAAACCCACTGTTTATCAGTGCGTTATTTATCCCGATACTGCAAAAAGACTGGGGAAAGTTGACGCCTTGGGGATATCTAAAGTCACTGCAGCGACGCATTAGCCAGTTACTCTATGCAGAGATTCAAGATCGAAGGTCTCAAGCACCGGGTCAAGATATCTTGAGTCTTTTGATGGCCGCAAAAGACGAAGATGGACAGCCCATGTCAGCAGAGGAACTCCATGATGAGCTGCTGACGCTGTTACTTGCCGGCCATGAAGCCACTACAAATGCGATCGCATGGGCGCTCTACTGGGTTCATCGTACCCCGCTCGTTCTCGAAGAGCTACAGTCAGAACTAGAAGGAGTAAACGCCGATCAACCGATGGCACTGGCAGAAAGTCCCTACCTCAATGCGGTGTGTAACGAAACCCTACGGATCTCAACAGTCGCATTTCTATCTTTCCCGAGAGAAGTGGCGGAACCGATTAATCTTCAGGGCTACTCACTTGAACCGGGGACTCGGATCTACGCCTGCATCTATCTGGCCCACCGCCGCCCAGAGATCTATCCTGACCCTGAGCAATTTCGGCCCGAGCGTTTTTTAGAGCGCAAGTATTCAATGTCTGAGTTTTTGCCCTTCGGGGGTGGGAGTCGGCGCTGCATCGGTGATGTGCTGGCCCAGTATGAAATGAAGCTAATCTTAGCGACGCTGCTCGCTCGCCACCATTTTGCCTTGACCCGTGAAGCGCCAGAAACACCAACACGGCGTGGCGTCAATGTTGCCCCGGCATCAGGGGTACAGATGACGGTTCAAGAGATTAAAGCTTAGGACTTGTCCTTTAACGGCCAGAGGCTATCGCCCTAGGAAGAGACAAGCTGCAGAACTAGCGATCGCTTGTCAAAAACTTGAACTTCACCCTTGGCGCTCAGGTCTTTGACGACACGATCGAGTAGGTCAATGGCGCGATCGCGATGCTGATGCTCACGGCCTCTGAGGCGAACCTGAAACCGGACGGTGTCACCTTTCTCTAACCACTGCTTCGCTCGATTAATGCGAACCTCATAGTCGGCCTCTCCTACGTTGGGACGGAGCTTAACCTCTTTAAGGGACGGCTTGGCAGAACTTTGCTTTTGGCTCTTTTTCTGCTCGTATCGAAATTTACCAAAGTCTAAAATCTTAGCCACAGGGGCATCATCTCGATCTGAGACAATGACTAAGTCGAGCTTTGCTTCCTGTGCAAGTTTGAGTGCCTCTTGAGTGTCTGTCAGGCCGTGATTGGTTCCAGTTTGATCAATGAGCAGAACTTGAGTGGCTTCAATGCGGTGGTTAATCTGTGACTTTTTCAGGATAGTACCTCTGGTTTTATGCTTCTATATCCTAACTTAGATGAAGGTAGGACTGACTTCTACCGTAGTGTAGAGACATCCACAGCTCAATCGGCAACCATAAAAGTTAACGACTTTTAGAGTATAGATCGGTTGCTCCATTTCATCAGTGCCATCCATCTCATGACAAATGGCACTGACAGAAACGTCAATTGATTGCTGAAATCCTTGAAATTTCGTAGGGTGAACAGTGCTCACCATCCCTATCTCAGCGCCTAAGCTTTAGAGTTTGGGCAGTGCATCGACTTCAAAGTATTGGTAAAACCGATCGCTGACCGTCAGCCGAAAGGAACGGCCACTGGGCTGACGGCGTTTCTGCACAAAGCCCTGCTCTACCAGTTCTTGGACGTGTTGATAGACCCCCGATCCTCGCAGCTCCACCAGATCGGTTTGCAGAATCGGCCCCTTGAGGGCGATCGCAGCCAAGGTCCGCAGCGCCCCCACGCCAATATCGGCAGGCACCATCGTTTGCACCAAGGCGTGAAAGCGATCGCGTAGCTGAAGGCTATAGCCCTGATCGGTTTCCACAATTTCTAGAGCGCTATCGCGCTGGGCATAGTCCTGCATTAGCTCAATGAGGGCATCTTCTACGTCATCTCGTTCGGCCCCGGCATATTCGGTGAGCTTCGAGAGGGCCAAGGGCTGAGACTTGAGATACAAGATCGCTTCTAGCTGGGTAGACAACCGCAAATCTGTGAGACTGGCAGAACTCATCGATCAAACCTGTAGATGATTGCGAATATTCTAATCAAGATTGCGCCCCGTCAGTTCGACAAAAATATCTTCGAGGTTGCTGGGGCGCACCATCATGCCCACCCGGTCAGGTTGTTCATCAAGATAATGCTGGGCCGCATCCAGGGTCGAGAAAAATTGATAGTCCCACTGTAAAGACCCCTGATCTCGCTGGCCTGCGCCCTGGGATTGCTTCACCAATAAGCCCTCGCCGTGCGTTTGCTTCAGCTCATTGAGGGTGCCCAAGGCAATCAGTTGGCCCTGATCCATAATGCCGATGCGATCGCACAGTGCTTCCACTTCTTCCATGTAGTGGGTGGTGAGCAAAATGGTCATGCCCCCTTTATTGAGATCGCGAATAATCTCCCAGAGTCGCCGCCGCGATTGAGGATCTAGCCCCACTGTGGGTTCATCTAAAAACAAAAGCTGAGGCTCTTGTAACAAAGCCCGCGCAATCTGTAGGCGTCGCATCATCCCCCCCGAAAGACCACGTACGGCGTCGTGCTGACGGTTGAGCAACCCCACATAGTCAAGATATTTCTCAATCCGCTCTTTGCGAATTAGCTTCGGAAGATGGTGCAGCCGACCGTGGAATTCCATATTCTCCCAGACCGATAGATCCATATCGACGCTGATCTGCTGCAGCACGACACCAATGGAACGCTTCACCTGTCGAGCCTGGGTGGTCACATCGAAATTTGCGACTTCAATATGGCCCGACGTGGGCTTGGTGAGGGTGGTCAGCATTCGGAGGGTGGTTGATTTGCCTGCTCCGTTGGGGCCAAGCAACCCAAAAATTTCACCTGCATCAATCTGCAGCGAGAAGTCTTTTACAACCGGTACGTCGTTATAGACCTTCGATACATTCTGGAGTACAACAGCCATGATCATGAATCATCTCCTTGCAGCGCTGGGGCAAGATGACCGCTCTCGGTATGATCATCAAATTTTTCTTGGTCAAACATATACACCGTGCGAATGGGGTAAGGGATAGAGATGTTGTTGCGATCGCAAGCCTGCTTGAGGGCAATCATCACCGTCGTCATGATCCGTCGGACCTGTGCCTTTTGAGGCGCGGTCCAGTAGCGCACGACTAGGTCAATAGAGCTATCGCCAAACCCGACAATGTCAACCTCAGCGGGGGGATCAAGGTGAATACCCTCAATATCTTGGAGCGCATTGAGGAGCGTATCTCTAGCCATCGGTAGGGGCGTATTGTAGTCCACACCAATGCCGAGGTCGGTGCGGCGCTGGGGCTTGGCCGTTAACACCTGCACAGGGCTGGTGAACACAGTAGAGTTAGGCATCACCACCAGCTCACCTTGATAGGTACGGATTTGAGTCGAGCGCAGCGCAATCCCCTCTACGGTGCCTTCATAGCCCTCTACAACAATCTGATCACCAAGCGCGAACGGCTCCTGCAACAGCAGCAGAATTCCTGCCAAAAAATTTTTAAAGATATCTTGAAAAGCAAAACCAACGGCGACAGACCCCAGGCCCAGTAAGCCAATGATGTCTCCTAGCCTTAACCCAGGGAATGCAGAGATACAGGCCACAATGATGCCAGCAGTCCAGGCCAGCACATAGCTCGACTGAGAAACCAGCACCTGCAGTGACGCGCTTTTAATCGTTTTCTTCGCAACACGAGACGCCACTCGTTGTGCGAACTGGGCAATCCGTTGAGCCGCAAGTAGAATAACGATGCCGAACAGGACGCCGGGTAGTAGCGCAATCCCTTTGCCCACTAGCTGCAGCAGGGTCGTTTTGATCTCTAACAGAAAATCGCTCATGGACTTCTCTCTAAGGACTTAATCGATGATGTTGCGATCGCAATTGCCCACGCCAGCCTAGAGTGGCTCAGACCTCAACAATCACCGCAAACTGACCCATATCTTCCCATGCACTTGAGATCAGTGTTTTAACAATCGTCACTCCCCGACGAAAAAGAACGGCACAGATGGGTGAATTGTCAGCTTTGATCTGCCGATGACATTAGTTCTACCCTCACTTGCGCTAGGGTAGATAGCTGTTCTGATGCACCAGAGAAAACGATGATGAGTCACCGGAAAAGAACAGGACTAACAATCTCTCACAAACATTCAATGACTCACTTCTATCGCTGGGTTCGCCTCTTCTGCATGGGTATGCTGGCCTGTGCGATCGCAATGGCCTGGAACCCACAGGCCGTCGGTCAAATTTCAAGCCTCAGTGAAGGCAGCGTGATCGGTGGGAATTTTCCTCCCAACGGAGTCAATCGCTATGGCTCTTTAGAGGTCACCTGGGTCACCTCACAACTGGGAGGCGAAAAACTATTCCAGATTGCCTCTCCCACCGTGCTAGACCGCCGTAATTTGAGCAATGAACAATTGCCCGTAGAACTGCGCGCCAAAAATATTGAAGACTTACTCCGGCTTGAGGTAAGACGGTTTCGAGAACATGCCATTGAGCGCCTCTTCAATAATATGGATGCTGCAGACGAGCCTCGTTCTGCCCAGGTAATCATCTCAACACTGAGAAATCTGACCGTTCTGCAGGTTGCCAATACAAACTCCTCTCGCCCCCTCACCCTTGCCACCGTCACCTCCACCGATGCCGATTTCTATAGTGAAACGCCAGCGGTGATCGCCAAGCGATGGGAAAAAATTCTAGAGGGTGAAATTGATAAGATCGAAGCGGTGTACTCGCCCCCAGCCTTGCTGAAAAAGCTGCAGCAGACTGCACTGATTCCAGTGGGGTTACTGATCATAACGGTGATACTGCTATTGCTTCGCCACGGGTTGGGGCGTCGATGTACCATCCTCAAGGCTCAATACTCGACAGAGGAAGCGCAAGCCACAGCGGTAGACGTCACAGATGGCTCCTCGGAGATAGCGCCGAATCAGAGAGAGCAGGCACCGGGCCTCACTGATCTTCAGCAGCAGCAGTTTAGTCTCGCAAACCAAGTGGCGCTCTATCGATTGCTCCAGTTGTTTCTCTTCTGGCTGATTGTCTTGACGTGGTATCTAGGGGTCTATGCCATCACCACGCAGCTTCCGATTCTGATGCAGTGGAGCAATACAGTGCTCACCCAACCCCTGCGTCTGCTGATTATCTGGTTTGTGACCAGCCTCTTAATTCGCATTAGTAACGTTGTGATTCAGCGCTCCACTAATGTCTGGAGAGAAAACCCACAGCCACACTTTGGAGATGCCCGCCGACAGGTACTCCGTTCGCAAACCCTCGCGAGTGCGCTGAAGGGCCTCATCAACTGCATGTTGATTGTGCTCGGTATTTTGTTAACGCTCACCCAGTTTGGCTTACCTGCCGCTTCGATTTTGGCCGGGAGTGCGTTGCTAGGTCTTGCAATTTCTTTTGGTGCCCAAAATTTAGTGAAAGATGTGGTGAACGGCAGCCTCATTCTGCTTGAAGATCAGTTTGCGGTGGGTGATGTGATCACCACTCAGAACGAAAGCGGTGTAGTTGAAACGCTCAATCTTCGGTTGACGCAGTTACGAAATACCGATGGTGATCTCATCTCAGTACCCAACAGCAGTATCACTGTGGTCAAGAATAAAACCAGTAGCTGGTCTCGGGTCAATTTAGGCATTGAGGTGGCCTACAGCACCGATCTTGATCATGCGATCGCAGTCATCGAAGAGGTTGCCACTCAACTGACCCAAGATCCCCAATGGCGACCTCTCATCTTAGATCAGCCCCAAGTTCTAGGGGTGGATGACTTTGGCGAGAACAGTGTCACCATTCGGCTATGGATTCAAACAGAGCCGCTCAAGCAATGGGAGGTTGGCCGTGAGTTTCGTCGCCGCCTGAAACTTGCCTTTGACCAAGAAGGGATATCAATTCCCTTTCCGCAGCGATCTGTATGGTTTAAGACTGCTTTGAAGACCTCGAAAGCAGAAGATCAAAAGCTCAAACCCCCAAGAACCGAGAGTTCAGAAGCCTAAAATCTTAAAACACCCAGCCTAAGAACCCTTCATATTGCTCAGTAGCCAATTCACAGCGGTCGCCCGTCGGGTCTTTGTCGGCGTTAGCTCCGCCACTTGATACCCCTCAAAGCCAAGCTGTTCCTTTAAGAGCTGCTTATTCTCTTTAGGGATAGAGCGGGTCAACTTCACCGTTGCCGGACGGCTACCAATAAAATCAGGCGGCACTGGATACGCTTCAGCCCAATCTGGATCTACGGCAGCCGTCGTCCATGCCCCCGTATCAAGATCCTGTTGATAACCGAGGCCGTCCCACAGCAGACGATTGACCATCTCATCAGAAATATCGCCCTTGAGGATGGACCACAGCGTTTCTGGGGTCAACGGGGGTAAATCAGTCATAGGGTTACTGGGGGGATCGAACTTGGGTAATGCGCTGCAGCAGCCACAGACTAGAAGCAATACCCGCAAACAGGCCCGTCATGGTATTGATACAGGCTTGAATTACAAACAGCTCAATGGGTTCAACCACTCGAATCAAGCTGGCTCCCCCTGCAAACACGATGCCCTGAGAAATCGCTTTGCCGATGATCACACCCACAATCCACTGACCTCCGATCACGGCTACTAGCATACCGACAATATCGGTGAGCAGCGCCAGCTTTACGAATCGCACCGTCTCTGACTTAGACGGCTTTGTGCCAGCATTAGGGATTAGAAATCGTCGAGAAAACCGAGTATAGCGATAGCTCCAGAACACGCTGACGCCGAGGCAAATGATGCCAATGGCAATGATCAGTAGTCCTAGCCCCCCTGAAGGACTAGAGGTAGAGGGCTGACCGGGTATACCCGCTGGCGCATTTCTATTGGCAAAGGCAAAGGGCGTTGCAAATAGAACGATCCCGCCAGAGACAATGCCCATCACCAGCTTGATCCAAAAGCTGAACCAGCCCACCAACCGAAAGGAGATCCCTAAACTTCTGAACCCCGCTGCCGCACTGCCGCCATCTAGCATTCTACTCATGGGTTAATCCGGTAGCTGGTACTGATCCACAATTCGCTTGGCGAAGCTCGGCACATGATCCGCTAGCTTGCCCGGATAGTTGCGCTTCACGTACAAATAGTTGCGCGTAAAGTGAGAGTCGATAGAAAAGCGGGCATATTCTAACCCCCGTGGACCAATTTTATCAATGACAACCCCCATCAGCTTAGCGGCCCACATCGGCAGGGTGACACCCTTATCGTAGGCAGGAATGCTGTTTTGAACAGCTTGTTTGCGATCTCCCTCTGAGATCACCGGCTGAGTCTTGAGCTGATTCATGACCAGATCGAGCATCTCTTGCCCCGTCTCGTTGCGAACCACCACCCACTGCCAACCATAGGGAGACCCCATATAGCCCACCACCAGATCGGCTAGGGAGTTCACATAATCAAAGCAGCTCATGCAGGATGGGGCAAAAATATCTTTGAGCTTATTGGTTTTCAGACCAAAGAAAGGCACGGTCTCTTCAGAGCCATCTTCATGCTTAAAATGAACCCGAAAATCTTGCATAAACTCATAAGAAACCACCGTTTCAGGAGACCGACTGGTGGTTTCCAGAAATTTCTGCAACCCATCGCGGGGGACGTTATCAACGCAGGGGGTGCCTAGAACGTAGAGCTTTTCTAAGCCCAGCTTGTCTTGAACACTTCGCAGCGCCTGAATTTGACAGCCTACGCCAATGACGAGCAAACGCTTGAGGCCAGATTGCTCAATCTGCTCCAGAATCGAGAGGTTCGGTGAGAGGGTGGGCTTATTCACCCGTGCCGCCAAGATATCTTCGGGGGTGCGGGCAATCACAGGCATCGGCGCAAAGCGATCTTCAGGGGTATTTTGGACGCACACAACGCCTTCCACCAGCCCTCGGTTGAGCATTTCAATACCGATGGTGCTGACAATTCCGGTCCACTGAGCGCCCGGAATGGGATCGATTTTACGGGCCGTCAGCATTTTGTCATGAACACCGAAATACCAGTCGTCTTCATTGTCTAAATCACGACTGCGACCGTGGGCTTGCTGTTCGAGTTGGGCTACCTGCTGATTTAAAAACGCACAGGCCTCTTTCACGTAGTGAATATAGTAGGTATCGCAAAGACCACAGTCACTGCAGAGCGCCTTGGCCGGTCGGGGGCTAGAGCGCTTTAGCCCCTTAGATTTTAAATGTGCAACAGTCATGATCTAATATTTCACAGACTCGATTCCGAGAGGCAACAAAGCCCCAGAGTAAGCTTCAAAGGTGCCCCCTTGATTGTAAACGCTTCAGGGACAGGTCTAGTGAGACTCAGCGCCCCTGATTCTTAGCGCGGCAGACGGGAGATCCATGCATTAGAAGGCTGCAAACGACTGTTCTGGTCCTGTTGAGTGTCGTCACCCGACTTGTTCTGAAGGGCCACAAACCCAATCACGCCGATCACGCCGATAATCAGAATTAAGCCTAAGGGAACCATCCAGCGTGTACCAGAGCGATCTAGCAGGGTTTTGAGCGTCAGGGGTTCGTCAAGTGGCTCCAAGAGGTTATTACCAGAGGGGGTATCAATGGAGGCCTGACTAATACTTGTCGGCTGAGCCAACGGTGGCAGATCTGGCAGCTCAGGTCCAGAGAAGTCTGGATCTGATTCATTGAGTTCTAACTCTTCCAGGGGAGCAGCGTCTGTTGGATCCGCCGATGAAGGCGTTTCAAAAGAACGATCAGACATTGAAACGCCTGCAAGATCCGGCTGTAGGTCCGACGGATCAAACGAGGATTCCACAGAGGGGGGCACCTCAATATCGGGAGATTCTACCCCGTAGGCTTCAAGATCAGGCAGATCTGCGCCGGGTTCTAGGGTGTCAATCTCTTCTGCAAAAGCGGGTACATCGGTAATGTCTTCTGTAAAATCTAGTGATAATTCAGGTGCAGAGATGTCGGGCTGCAACGTTTCTGGCGGAGCAGACTCAGAGAACGCGACAGCCTCTAGGTCTTCCACAGGCATTTCAGGAGTATCAAAGGCTCCACTCTCAGAGGATGCCATGGCGTCGCTGGAGAGTCCTTCCTCCACGACCAAGAACGGATCAGTGAGGTTATCCGTAGGAGCATCAGCCCCAAATGCGGCCTCGACAGGCTCACTCACCGGCAACTCCCTTCCCTCTGGCTGGGCCATCGTCGCGAAGGGATCGAGGGCCTCTCCAGGCTCTGATTCTGCAGGCTCTGAGAGGGTAACCCAAGGTTCTGGGGTGGCATCATCCAGCGACGCCATAGTCCTATCGGGAACCCCTGGTATTTCTGGCGCATCCATCAGCGCAGACTCATCTGAGAGGCTGGCTTCAGCGGCAATAGAAGGTTCATCACTCTGCTCCATCGGCGTAAATGGTGCGGCGAAGGGATCTTCAGACGCTGTGGAGGGTTCTACAGGCGCTTCTGGGGCCGTCCAGGCGTCTGCGGATGCTTCTACAACACTGGGTTCAGTGTCTATCGAAGCAGTCCAGGCTTCTACGTTTTCAGGACTAGGAACCTCCACAGGCTCCTCAGCAGCCAGTGGTGCTGGCGCTTCAAAACGGCTCTCTAGCGGTTCGTCGGTCGAGGTCGCTTCTATTGAGTCTGACACTAATGGTTCGGCTGATACTGCTGACCAGGGTTCAGGGGCCGGTACAGCGGAGGTGGGTGAGGCAAAGGCGTCTACGTCATCGCTGGGACCAACATCAAAAGAGTCTAGCTCAGGCATTTCAGCACTAACGTTAGTGAGTTCAGGCGACGGTTCATGGGAGATCGCATCTACATCATCAATGCTGGCAACGAGGTCCGACTCGGCTGGTATTGATGCAGCAATAGCTTCATCCTCCCCCAGTCCCCAGGAGTCATCGACATCCACAAGATCGTCGTCTGGCAACGCATCTGAGGGCTCGGCCTCTAGGCTGGCAAGGATATCATCTAGCGATTGTGGATCATCGGAACTGTCTGCCGATAAACCCTGGAGTACATCGTCTAGAGACTCTTGATCTGCTGGTTCTTGGGGAGTATTGGGATCAGTCATATCCAGGCTCCGACACCTAACGTATTGGTCAAAGGGAGTCCCTAAAGGGAACGTAATGAAGCAATTTCAATCGCTATGATCCCATAGTTACTGTTCTTTTCTGCAGATATTAAAATAATTTCAACTCAAACGTTGATTAACAGGTGATTTTTAAGACTTGGCTGTGTCATTCACTCTCCAAATAATACCGCCCGGTTTGTCGGTGATTAAAAGAGAGCCATCAGTTGCGAGGATCTAACCATCGACGCCTCCACTTCTCTCGCCCTTGATGATGCAATCTGGTGCGAAGAAACCAGCATCAGCGCGACGCCCCAAGTCCGCATCTCTGACGTAGCAAAGCGCATCCTCCCTCAACGCCCCACTTGATTAAAGTGCGATCGCAACGGCCCCAACACAATACTAGCGGCAGGGTGCAGCGGTAGAATAATCTCAATTGATGACCCACCTCCAGGAACGCCAATGTCCTTAGCTCACGTGTCCAAGTCGGATATGGATAAACAGACGACCTATTTTCGCTGCATTGCAGGCTGCTCGGCCAAGCA
>JBAUJD010000742.1:0-4208 GCA_049683515.1 Thermosynechococcaceae cyanobacterium
GGCCACGGCCCGTCGCGGTCGCCCTCTGGTGCGGCTGTTAGAGCCAGAACGGGACCAGCCCCTGATTATTCTGCTAGATCGGGGCCGTCTGATGACCGCTCAGGTCGCAGGGCTAAGGCGGTTTGACTGGGCGCTCAATGCAACCCTGTCTCTGGCGATGGCGGGTTTAAGGCGGGGCGATCGCGTTGGTGTTGCGGTTTTCGATAACGACATTCATACCTGGGTGGGGCCGCAGCCTGGCCCATCTCACCTGTCTCATATTTTGGGCCAGGTATATAACCTAGAACCGGTTCTAATAGAGTCAGATTATGTGGCTGTGGTCAGCCGAGTGCTGAATCAGTACACCCGCAGAGCACTAGTGGTTTTGCTTACCGATATTGTTGACGAGATTGCGTCGTCCGAACTATTGGCGGCAATGGCACGCCTCTCCCCTCGATTTCTGCCCTTTTGTGTGGCTCTGCGCGACCCTCAGGTCGATGCTCTGGCGCACCAGCCCTTAGCAACAACGAATCAACGATTAGCAGATCAGGTTCAGGGGTTGTATACGCAATCAGTGGCCCTTGATTTGATGCGTCAGCGTCAGCGAGCCTTTGCAAAACTGAAGCAGCAGGGCGTTATGGTGTTAGACGCCCCTGCCAACCAAATCAGTGAAAAGTTAGTCGATAGCTACTTACTGCTGAAGGCTCGTAATCGCCTTTAAGCGAGGGACGCTTTAAAATATTGTCGTGAACGCTTCCTGAATCAGAATCTCGTGAGTCCAGACTTAGACCCAGAACAGCAGCAGATGTTGGCCTATCAAGCGGGTCAAGCCCTGTTTGAGCGAGGCCAATATCGTGAATCGGTGGAGTATCTCACTCAGGCGCAAGAATTAGGCCCAGGGAACTCTCGCATCGGGGGTGAAATCCAGATGTGGCTGGTTACGGCCTATGAAGCGGCAGGGCAACGGGAAGAGGCACTGGCGCTTTGTCGTCGACTCACTATTCATCCCTATGCTGAAACGCGCAAGCAAAGTAAGCGCCTACTCTATATTTTAGAAGCCCCGAAGCTAGAGTTGCGGCCTGAATGGCTCACCCAGATTCCTGATCTTAAAGAAGTGACAGAGCGCGACCAGAGCATTCGAACCACACCGCGACCCGCTTCAAAACCGCCTGCGCCTCGCCGAGCGATTCAACCCCCTGCCGATTTGAGTCAAGTTGAAACAGATAATGGCTTTTTGCCTTGGATTGCGGTGGGTGCGATCGCCTTGACCCTAATCAGTCTTTTCTGGCCCAGCTAGGAGCGGTATCCTAGCTTTAGCAAGGCTTTGCATTACCCGTCTTGCGAATTCTGACATACTCAAAGTCCCCCAAAATGGGGGGTTTAGGGGGCCAATGCAGCAAGTTTGACATTTCTCATATGCCCTCATTAATCAGGCAATAGCTCCTGCAGCAGCCAAAAACCAGCAAAATCTTCTGCTTCAGGACTCGATTGAATTCCTAAGAAGTGAACCTGCTGAGCTGCCTGCTTAGTACGCTCAAAGGCTTCTGCCTCTCCTCTTAGTTGTGGATCTTTCAAGTTAGACAAAATCCATCGCTCTACCAAGCCGGTCTCTAATAACAGTTGAGGCGTTGGTTTCTCTTCAAACTTCAGAAATGCAATCTCTAATCCCGACATCCAGCCCGCTAGTGGTATGGCTCGTTCTGAAAAAATTAGTAGCCCAGGGATAACAGTATCGTCAGACAACGAAACCAGATCTAGCGGAAACGGATCGCTGAAGCTAATGTCCCAGTCCTGAATATCAGCAAACGCACTCAAAGGCAGCGTTGCAATACTCCAGCTTTGCCCTACTAATGCGTCAGGCAGTGGCTGAGCCGGAGACAGGTCAAACTGCGGTGGCGGAGCCATCAACGGCTGATAGCCCGGATGCTGTGGATACACATTAAAAGTCCTCTCCTGCAGCCACTGGTACACCGCAAAGGTGCGGCGACTTGCCTGCGCTGGAATCTCTATTGCCTTGCAAGCACGAGTAATAATGTTGCCCATCTGGCGGCGGAAAAAACGTATCTTTTCTGGCTGTTGATCGGCTGTCAACCCCTGAGACTGTCGCCATGAAACCATAGCGTCCGTCAGCGCATCCTGTAGCCAGCGGGCATTTGCCTGGGCCCCTGAGCACTGCCGCGTATATTCAAAGGAGCGCTGAGCATCACACACCAGCAGCTCCCAGATCTTCTTTTGCTGCTCATCTAAGATGGGCCGCGAATAGAAATCAATTTCCCAAACGTTTGTCATTCCACCGCAACCTTGGCTAGCCTGCACTCTTTAAGTGCGTTTTCTGAGCGTCGTCAGCCCAATTCTAAGGGTTTCACAATCACTGGTCACAATCAACTCTTATTATTTTCTACGACTAAATGTATAAATTGATACAGAATGGCGACCCTAGACCTGGTGGAATCGTCTAAATTAGCACTTCTCTTCCAACAGTGAGTTTATCGACGCTGTGCTTAACTACAGATCGATATCCTGCAGATTGTAAAAGCTCAGACCTAGACAGATAAAGCTATTGAAGCCCTGCAGGCTGCACCATACACCGTGCCATTGTTTACCGTTCATTTTGTAATTCGCTTATCTAGGAAACACTACAGTGGTGATGTCTAAGCCGAAATTGAAGAGGTCTAACCTCAAATCTGCCCTTCGCCTGTCGCCGCTTTGGCAGGCTTGTATTCCAATGGCGGCTATTATTGTTCTCTTTTGGGGTGTTGCTGCAACGGCCCAAGATGCCCCAACCGATGCGGCTGCCGCTACCGCAGGTCTCACGGTGGGACTCGATACCATGTGGGTTCTCTTTTGTGCCTTCTTGGTGTTCTTTATGAATGCCGGGTTCGGCATGTTAGAAACAGGTTTCTGTCGCCAAAAGAATGCCGTTAATATCTTAGCCAAAAACCTAGTGGTCTTCGCCCTGGCCTCCATTGCGTACTGGGCAATTGGGTTTGGACTAATGTTCGGAAATGGTAATGCTTTCTTAGGCACCGGCGGTTTTTTGTTAGGAGGAGCCGATAATAGCCCGCTGACTGGGGATAGTTATCAAGGCATTTTTAGCGCCCTGAACTGGACCGGCGTTCCTTTAACCGCCAAGTTCTTGTTCCAGCTTGTGTTTGCTGGAACGGCTGCGACAATTGTGTCTGGTGCTGTTGCCGAACGCATTAAATTTGTCTCTTTTATTATTTTTAGCCTTTTCTTGACCGGGGTTCTTTACCCCATCACCGGTCACTGGATTTGGGGTGCGGGTTGGCTTTATGACTTTGGCTTCTGGGACTTTGCCGGTTCAACCGTTGTTCACTCTGTGGGTGGATGGGCTGCGTTGACCGGTGCCTTAATCCTGGGTCCTCGGATTGGTAAGTACTCTGAGTCTGGTCCTTTGGCTCTACCTGGTCACAGCATGAGCTTGGCCACGCTGGGTTGCTTAATTCTATGGCTGGGTTGGTTCGGATTTAACCCTGGTTCCACAATGGGCGTAGGTGATGGCTCTTTGATTGCCCACGTTGCCACAACCACAAATATGGCCGCTGCCTTTGGTGGCGTTTCTGCAACCTTCACCGCCTGGTTCTATCTGGGTAAGCCAGACCTTTCCATGATTATTAACGGTGTACTGGCCGGCCTGGTGGGCATAACCGCTCCCTGTGCTTTCGTCTCTATTCCCTGGGCTGCCGTGATTGGCCTCGTTGCGGGCGTCATTGTTGTGTTTTCAGTGACCATCATTGACGGCCTCAGAATTGATGACCCTGTGGGTGCTGTTTCAGTGCACTGTGTCTGTGGCGTCTGGGGAACGTTAGCCGTCGGTTTGTTTGCCCAAGGCCCAGATGGCTCCATTTACGGTGAAGGTAGTGGCCCTGCGGCCGGTCTATTTCTCGGGGGTGGTGTTGATCAGCTGATTCCTCAAGTTGTAGGGATTTTGGCTGTTGGGGCATTTACGCTGATTGCCAGTGGCGTGGTCTGGAGCGTGATTAAGGCCGCTGCAGGGCTGCGGGTTCCTCAAGAAGAAGAGCTACGAGGCTTGGATATTGGTGAACACGGGATGGAAGCCTACAGCGGTTTCTTAAAAGAAGAAATGAAGTAATCTCAGCGTCTGTAATCTTCTTCGTGAAAGGGGCTGCTCTTGTTGAAAGGGTGGCCCTTTTTAACGTTGATCTCGCAAGAAACAGCGTAATGTAGGAGTCGATGCCTGAAATGGG
>JBAUJD010000743.1:0-15097 GCA_049683515.1 Thermosynechococcaceae cyanobacterium
GTTGTGAGTACAAATTGGCGCGATGATTATTATAAAAAAATGGGTGAGTATGAAGAGATAAAAATACCTGAGTACTGGATTGTAGATTATCTCGGATTGGGTGGCGTTAAATATATAGGTAGCCCCAAGCAGCCCACGTTATTGATTTGTCAATTAGTTGAAAATGAATATCAAGTTGCTCAATTTAGAGAGCACGAAAATATTGTTTCTGCTACATTCCCAGAGCTGCGCCTGACCGCACAGCAGATCTTTAATGCTGCTTTATGAGTCATGCTATTCAAGCAGTAACATAGACTAGCTTTGCCGTTGCCGATGGAGCTTGAGCAAAATCTCTCCATGAACCTGACGGGTAATGGGATAAAAGTACGCCAGCAGCCATCCCCCAAGTAGCACGACGCTGGGCACCAGACCAATCAGCCAACGAATGGCCCACAGCGCACTATCGGGTTGAACCGGTGCAGCCTGATCTGCACCGGCAGCAATAAAGCCAGACCCGTCTAAAATTTTGCCCACCATGAAGATGGCTAGCGCCACAGCAACTTTCTGCAACTGCACCACTAAGCCAAAGAAAACCCCTTCTCGGCGTTCCCGCGTATTCAGCTCATCTAAATCCACTACGTCAGGCAGCAGCGACCAAGGCACCAAATAGGCCACCGCTAACCCAGCCCCGGCCATCACGCCCGCTGCGTACATCAATCCCACCTGTCCGGGCTGAATGACAAATAAGCTCGCCTGAGCCACCAGCGTTAGGGGGATGCCACAGCAATACACCGCCTGCTTGCCAATCCGCTGAGCGAGCATAGACCAGACAAACATCATCAAAAATGCCGTGCCCTGAACCGCTAAGGCCATTTGCGTAAAGTGCTCCTCCGGTAGCCCCATCCAATTGACGACATAGTAGGGCAACATGGCAGCGGTCACCTGAAGACCAAGCCAAGAACAGAGATAGATGCCTGCGACAAAGAGAAAAGGGCGGTTGCTCAGGGCCACTTTAAACTGCTGCACAATCGGCAAAACCGTGGCCCGTCTCGAAGCTTGACGCTCCGATTGGATGTGCATAAAACGCTGGCGTGTTCCCCAGACGCAGAGGTAGGCGGCTAGACAAGCGATGGTGCCTGCGATCGCACCTAAAATCACATACTGCAGCTTCGGGTCGGCCACAGCTCCAATGATGATTTGCGCGACGACAAGCCCCAAAATACTGCTGGCAATGCTGAAGGCGGCTTTGAAGCTGACCAGAGCAGTCCGTTCGTCGTAGGTCTCGGTCAGCTCAGCGGCCAACGTTGTATAGGGGACTGCAACGGCAGTGAGCGCGGTATAAAAAAGAAGGGTCACGGCCACATAATAGCCAAACAATAGCCCCTGATTGGCTAGAGGCGGCACCCACCACAGCAAGCAAAAGCTAACCCCCAGCGGGATGGCCCCAAATAACATCCACGGATAGCGACGGCCCCATTTGGAAGAGGTGGTGCGATCGCTGAGCCAACCCACCAGCGGATCGTTCACCGCATCCCAGATCTTTGCCACCAAAAGGACACTGCCCGCCAGCCCCGGATTGAGACCCGCTCGATTGGTGAGAAAGAACAGCAGAAAAAAGACCAAAATGCTGCCCGGAACCTCATTGGACATTTCCCCCACACCATAGGTGAGCTTTGTCTTGAGATTTAGTTGTAGAGATGAGGCTGGCCCCTGAATGTCTGAGTCTATGAGATTGGGCATCATCAATATATTGCTGTTTGCATCAATGATATTCTGCAATAGACCATTTCGTAATGATGGTCATAAGCCTTTAGGAAAAGGCAATTTCTCAGCACCTTATGAGCTTGATAGAGCCGACGATTGACCAATTACGTTCTTTTTACCGAGTTGTGCGCCAGGCAGTACTCCTATCTTCCTATGTTGCCTTCACTGAATTAACGGAGGATGGCAATCTTTTTATCTATATCGGACGCTACGATGAAGCTGAGAGCAACATCATTGTTCACAGCCAGACTGACCGGTCAATCGCTCAATACCTCAAGTCATTCCTAATCGATTCTGAGATCGCTGGCGCAATACACATTCAGTAACATCAGCCACTGATGGCCCCCAAAGTCCCCCACTTGTGGGGGACGTTGACTCCTTACTTTCGCTAGGTTATGAAGAAGAGAATCACTAACGCTATGCTTGCATAGAGTTCTCATAGCGCAAACTCTATGATAAAAACAGACCTTAAAGTCCCCCAGAATGGGGGATTTAGGGGGCGAGTGCAACGTGAAGTGCAACGGATGCAAAACCTCTTATGTATCAAAATATTTATTTCGCCAGCGGTATCAATTCTGGGGGGCTGGGGGGGACAATGCAGCAGCTTCAAGCACCAGACAAGGATATGGGTAGGGCCGCAGCGGGAGGGGAGCAAGCGTGGCTAAAGAAGCAAGCTCTATACAGAAGACTTTGCAGAGAAAGGGGCAAGACCGATTCTGGCCCCTGTGGCCCTTAGTACCTCTCTATCCCTACAGCAGGCGGCGCACCCTCCGCAGAGAAGTCGTTAAAAACCAAATCTGGATCTTCGAGCAGCTTCAAGGCATTCTCTACGTGATCGTCCCGGTGCGGATGACGGTGATCAAGCTCCAAGAGGGCGGTCTATTTGTCTATGCGCCCGTTGCCCCCACCCAAGAGTGCCTGCGCCTCATGGAAGAGCTAGTCGATCAGCATGGCCCTGTGCAGTACATCATCATGCCCACCGCCTCTGGCATCGAACATAAAGCCTTTGCTGGCCCCTTCGCTCGCCAGTTCCCTGCCGCTCAGGTCTTCGTTGTCCCAGGGCAGTGGAGCTTCCCCGTCAAGCTGCCGCTAAGCTGGCTGGGTCTCCCCGGTCGGCGCACTCAAATTCTGCCTGCCGATAGCGCAAACACCCCCTTTGCTGATCAGTTCGATTATAAAATTCTCGGCCCGGTCGATCTTGGTCCTGGCCCCTTTGCTGAAGTCGCTTTTCTCCACAAGCCCACCCAGACGCTTCTAGTCACCGATGTCGTCGTCTCAGTCCCTGAACAGCCACCAGAGATTCTAGAGCAGGAACCCTATCCCATGCTCTATCACGCTAAGGATGACGCTAGCGAAGTCATAGAAGATACCCTCGCCACCCGACGAAAAGGCTGGCAGCGCATTGCTTTGTTTGCCTTTTTCTTTCGCCCTAGCGCCCTAGAGGTGACGGGCTGGGGTCAAAGCTTCCGGGATGCTTGGCAAGCCCCTGATCGATCCTCAAAAGCCTATTTCGGTCTCTTCCCAGTGCGGTGGCGGTCGGACTGGAAGGACTCTTTTGATGTTCTGCGCGGCGGCGGACGGCTATTTGTGGCTCCCATTTTGCAAAAACTGGTCCTGAATCGAGGGCCAAAGATTGTGATCGCCTGGGCCAATCAGGTGGCAAGCTGGAACTTCCAGCGCATTATTCCTTGCCATTTAGATGCACCCGTCAACACTACTCCTGAAGCATTTCGGCAGGCTTTTGGCTTTTTGGAGCAGCAGCCTAGGGGTCAGCCGTCAGATCTCCCGGAAGAAGACTTTGGATTCTTGAAAAGTTTTGATGAAGTGCTCATTAAGCGCCGCATTACTCCACCGCCCCAAGAGAAGGTATGAGCGTCGATAAATATCGCCGCATCCAGCGGGATTTGTTCTTAGGGATCGGTGCTTTAACTGCTGTCATTCTGCTAGGGACGCTGTGGTACTCGCTAGTCGAAGGCTGGCGCTGGCCGGATGCCCTTTATATGACGTTCATTACCCTGGCGACGGTGGGGTTTCAAGAGGTGAACCCGCTAGGCGATCGCGGTCATTTTTTCACCATCGTCTTGATTCTCTTGGGCGTGGTGTGGCTAGGCTATGTCGTCAACCGCTTTACCGAAGCGGTGATTCAGGGCTACTTCCGCGACGGTTTCAAAATTCAGCAGCGCCAGCAGCGGGTCGGGAAACTCTCAAATCACTATATTCTCTGTGGCTTTGGGCGCACGGGTCGTCAGGTGGTACTCTCCCTCAAAGCAGAACAGAAAGAGGTACTTGTGATTGACACCAATCCTGCTGTGGTGGAGCGTGCTCAATCGTTGGGCTGTCCGGCACTCCTCGGACGCGCGACGCTGGACGAAACGCTCAAGCAGGCCGGAGTTGAGCAAGCCTGTTGCGTGATTGCCGCTCTGCCCTCTGATGCTGAAAATCTCTATACGGTTTTATCGGCTAAGACGCTGAATCCAGAGGTGCGTGTGGTGGTGCGGGCTAACACAGAAGAGGCTACGGAGAAGCTGACTCAGGTGGGAGCGGATGCTGTAGTATCACCCTACATGGCGGTGGGGAAGCGAATGGCCTTTGCCGCGCTGCGGCCCCAGGTCTTGAACTTTATGGATGTGGCCCTTGAGGGCAATAATCCAACCATTTATATTGAAGAGATCCTGCTGACAGATGAGTTTGATGAAGGGCAAACCTTGGGAGGGATGGAGGTGCGATCGCAAACTGGCGCATCCATCCTCGCCATTTGCCGAACCGACGGCACCCTGATCACTGGGCCAACGGGGTCAACTGCTCTCCAGGCCAAAGACCTATTAATCTGCCTCGGCACAGACGGTCAGCTCCAGGCTCTTAATCGTCGTCTCTCTGGTCGCTGAACGTTATGGTACCGTACCAGCGGGTGGGTTTGGGGCTTGATTATTGGGCGCTAGGCCACCGCCCGGCGGCAGACCGGGCGACACTGAACTGCCTGGGGTTGGTGGCGCAGGCGAGATCTCGCCCTCTTGTCCCGGCAACGGCGGCAACTGTGACGGAGCAGACCCAGGATCAATGGGAGGAGCAGGTAGCGTGCCGGGTACTTGCCCCGGCAGACCGGGCTGCCCTAAACCGTCTGTGGGCGCAGCCTCGTCACCAGGACTTGTTGTTCCCAATGCCACTCGGTTGCCCCCAACAGACTGGAGCAGATCCAACACCTGAATCACCTGATCATAGTTCGCTAGCTTATCGGCATTGAGCACAATCACACCTTGGGGATTAGCCTTGATATAGCTCAACAGACTTTGCTTCAACTGTTCTGGAGAAACGGGCTGTTTTTGAATATAAAGATTCCCCAGCACATCTAAGCGAACATCGAGGTTATTCGCCATCTGGGCTTTACCCGTCTCAGCCTGCGGCAAATCCATCTCAATGCCCTCGGGACGGGTCAGGCCCACTGCGGCCAGAATGAAAAACGTGAGAATACAGAAGATAACGTCAATCAGAGGCAGAATCTCAATGCGAACCTCAGCATTCTCTTCATCTAAGTAAGTTTTCATGGATTCAGAACGGGCTAAAGGTTGAGGACATAGAGAAAGAGGCTCGACAAAGACGTGCTGACGTCACCGCAAATGGAAAGGGCCACCCCTTCCCATTTAGTCGTCGAACAGACTTGGGATAGAGGTTGATGGCGGGGACAGTTCGGACTGATTCTGTTGAGACTGCGCCCAAAATTGACGATAGTTAAGTTCCAGCTCATTGCCCGTTCGACGGAATATTCGAGCCTGATTGATAATAAGGCCTTGGAACAGCCGATAGAAGGCAAGCGCAGAAATGGCGATCACGAGGCCGAAGGCTGTACTATAGAGCGCCTCACTAATACCCACCGTTACCGTTCCAGTCGCTGATGTGCCAATATCACCGAGCCTGATGTCCTTTAACGAATTAATCAGACCCAAGATCGTTCCCAGCAAGCCTAAAAGGGGCGCAATGGCAATCACGGCCTCCAGCAGCTTATCTCCACGCCGCATCGCATTGAGTTCTTCGTCGGCTGAGGCTTCCAGCGCCAACCGAAAAATTTCAGGCTCTTTATTCGCCAGTCGCAATGGCGTATGTAAAAATCGTCCAATGGGGCGGCTACTGACCTGTCTTGCCAGATGCGTCGCTTCATCCCAATCTCGACGGGATGCTTCTAGAATCTGATCTGCGGTTTTACGCTCATTTTTAAGACTGCTGCTCCAGAACCACAGGCGCTCAAAAATGGTACCAATGGCTAAGATCGACAACACCATGAGGGGCCAAATTGCTGGACCACCTTTCTGGAAAAGATCAACGATGTTCACAGATTTTCCTTAAGATCACGGGACAAGACAAGGGAGAGTTGAATGCTAGTTTATCGTTCAATTGACCGTCTAAGCAGTTGTTTAAAGTAGACCGTTAATCTCTACATTGACTCTTTTGCCCTTGTTCTAGAGAGCTTTATGCCGCAAAAGCTCTTACCATAAGCGATTTAGAACCCCAGTAAGCCCTGCAGATCGGTGTCATGCCGATGCTCAATACCGATGGCTTAAAATCACTACTCAATACGAACCACGGGTCGCCAGAGCGCCATAACGGCAGAAGTAGCCTATCCCCTGTGGTATCTTCATTTGGGCGATACTCCAGTCATTTACGGCTCACATCCTTATGCTGTTTAATTCAGCACAGTTTATCTTCGGCTTTTTGCCAGCTATCTTTTTGATCTTCTTTCTCTTTGCCCGTCTGCAGCAAAAACGTGCCGCGATTGGTATCTTAGTTTTAGGTTCATTAATTTTCTATGGCTGGTGGAAGCCTGAATACCTACCCTTTCTCATTTTTTCTCTCATCTTCAACTTTATCGTTGCGCGTGCAATCGCACAGCAGCCCAAGCAGTCCAAGCTACTGCTGACCGTTGGCGTTGTTGTTAACTTAGGCCTGATTGGCTACTACAAATACACCGACTTTGGCCTAGAGATCATCAATGATATTTTTGGCTCAAGACTAGGTCTCTTAAAGCTTCTGCTGCCTCTGGGCATTTCCTTTTTTACATTCCAGCAAGTTGCCTACTTGGTCGATGCCTATCGCGGGATGGCTCGTGAATTTCGGTTTCTGAATTACTGCCTGTTCGTGACGTTTTTCCCGCAGCTGATCGCCGGACCCATTGTGCATTACAGCCATGTCATGGAGCAGTTTGAGAAGCCTGACACATTCCATGTCAATTGGAATAAGTTTAGTGTGGGCCTCTTTATCTTTACCATTGGCCTATTCAAGAAAGCCGTCTTCGCTGACAGTATCGCTGGCTTTGCAAATCCAGTCTTTGCCGCTGTTGATAGTGGCTTGTCGGTGACCACCCTAGAAGCGTGGGGGGCCGCCTTAGCCTATACCATGCAGCTTTATTTCGACTTCTCCGGCTATTCTGACATGGCCATTGGGCTGGGCTTGCTTTTCGGTATTTATCTCCCTCTCAATTTTCGCTCACCCTATAAGGCTACCGATATCATCGATTTTTGGCGTCGTTGGCACATGACGCTCTCTCAATTTCTCCGCGACTATGTTTACATCCCGTTAGGTGGGAACCGCAAGGGTTCTGTGCGTCGCTATGCCAACCTCATGGGCACCATGCTAATCGGTGGCCTCTGGCACGGTGCAGGCTGGAACTTTATTATCTGGGGTGGGCTACATGGTCTGTACCTGATGATCAACCATGCCTATAGAAGCGTATCAACGGCGATCCCTAAGCTGCTGAATCCACTACGCTTGCGCTTTATCTCAGTTTTGGTCACGTTTATTGCCGTCGTTGTGGCCGGTGTCTTTTTTCGTTCTACGACGGTGGGCGGTGCGATGACCATTCTCTCTTCAATGTTTTCCCTCAACGGGGTCACTTTACCTGCCGATGTTGCAAAAGGCTTAAATTTATTGGGTAAGAGCAATATGATTCCGACTCTAGAGGGCATTGGTCTTCGCTTTAGCGACGCCGCTGGTCATATTGCGATTCAAGACTGGGGTTTTGTCGGTATTCCGCTGATTGCGCTGCTCCTGCTGCTGGTGTGGTTCACGCCCAATGCCTATGATATGGTGCAGCAGTTTGGCTTTACTCAGGGGGCAGATGGACAGGTTATCCCAGAGCGTTTGAATAGTAATCAAGGTGCCTTCATTGCGGTTTGCTCAGGAATTATTTTTTTTGTTGCCATTACCACTATTTTTGCCTCAACGCCCTCTGAATTTTTGTACTTTAATTTCTAGGGTAAGCAGTACCTGGCTGAGTTAGGACAGCCCTTTTATGGCAAATATAGTGTTCAGCCATTTTAATGTCCTAATCAATACGTGTACCGCTATATCTGGGGGGTGGCGACAAACGTTCATTCTACGCTTAGAACCGATGCTTGAAGGCTTCTCATGAGATTTCTGAAATTCTTTGTAATCGGTACTGTGTGTGGTGCCTTACTTTGGCTGGGGGTGTTCTATACGCTCCTAGGCACACCCGGCGATGCCACGGGTGGTTTATATGGTGCCTACCAATATAAAAAGCAAGTTGCTGAGAGAACGGCGTCACCCCGGATTGTGTTTGCGGGTGGGTCAGGTGTATTGCTGGGGATTGGCGCTGACCTCATTCATGAAGCACTAAAGGTTCCAACCGTTAATTTTGGTATTTTTGCGGGCTTTGATCTGGACTATCAACTACAGCTTTTGAAGCCCCTGCTCAGGGAGGGAGACATTGTGGTGCTGGCGTTTGAGTATCCAGCCTATTGCTTTTCAGGGGAAATGTCTTCTGATACCCGTAACTACATCATGGAGAGAGACCCGGATTTTTTCACGAAACAGCCACTGATGGTTCAGTTAAGGCAGGCATTGACATTAGGACCAGGGCGAATGGTGCAGTTGGGAATGTCTGCAGTGCTGCCGACCATCGAACGCCAACGCCTTTATCCTATTGAGCGTTTAAATGCGTTTGGCGATCAGATGATCAACCGAGAAGAAGCCCCTAATCTTAGGGCAATCCAGCGTTATAAAGCCCTTGACATCAGCAAAAGCTGTCGCGGCCCCTCTGCCAGTTGGTCTATACTCGATCAATTCTCTCAGTCTATGAAAAAGGAGAAAAACGTCGCCCTGCTGGCAACGTTCCCAAACACGATTGATTTTCAGGACTATAAAAAGGCTGATTTTCGCAACTTCACACAAAAGATTACGGCATTTTATCAGACAGAACAGATCGAAGTGCTAGGTTCACCCCAGGATTTTATGTATCCCATTGATTTCTTTTACGACACGAGCTATCACCTAAATGGTAAAGGTGTGAAGGTTCGTTCTGAGCGTTTATCTGAACTCTTGGGCCAAACCTCTGTTGTTCAATCGACTCAGCGTTACTGGAGGGAACACTCTCTAACGCAGCCCAAAATGCCCGTCAAGGGCAAGGAGTAATACCGCCTATGGTCAGCGTTTCCTCTATCTCTGTGCAGCCGGTTACCAGTCAAACTGAACAGGAACAGTTTTTAGATGTACCGACGCAAGTCTATAAGGATGATCCTCATTGGGTACCTCCGATTCGAGCCGATGTGGCAAAACAGTTTGACCCCGGCAATCCCTTTTTTGAGTACGGTAGGCTACAGCAGTTTGTGGCTTACCAGGACGATCAGCCCGTGGGCCGGATTGTGGCTGCGGTCAATCAGCGATTGATTGATCGAGAAGGCGAAAACGTGGGGCTGTTTGGGTTTTTTGAGTGCGTAGAGGATGGTGAGATCGCAACCCATCTGTTCACCACCGCCAGCCAATGGCTTAAAGACCAGGGCATGACCACTATTCGCGGCCCCATTGACCTGTCTACCCACAATAACTGCCTGTGGCTGGTGGACGGCTTCGACAGTGCACCGTTCATGATGATGCCCTATAACCCGTCCTATTACCCAGAGTTCATCGAGAGAGCCGGATTCCATAAAGCCAAGGATGCCTACGCCTATAACTTGGTCCTTGACCAGTCTCTGCTGAAGAAATTTGAGAAAGCCTACCAGATTGCCCTTAAATCTGGCGTCACCTTTCGCCCCGTTGCGACCAAAGGCGAAGCCTTTGAAAAAGATTGCCGAGATCTCTATCGCCTTTTTACCCAAGCCTTCCGCAACAACTGGAGTTCAACACCTCGCACTGAAGAAGAATTTCTTGAAGAAGCAAAAGATCTCAAAATGGTGGTGGACCCGACCATCTTTCCCATTGCCGAGTACGACGGTGAGATGATTGGGTTCTTTATGGGCTTACCCAATTACAATCTGGTGTTCAAGCACCTCAACGGCAAACTCAACTGGCTCGGCATCCTTAAATTTCTCTGGTATCGTCGCCAGATTAACGAAGCCCGAATGATTGCCCTGTGCGCCCTACCCGAACATCGGCGCAAAATGGTGGCTCCAGCCCTGGTGTATCTGGTTCATCGCGATGGCACGAATAGACCAAAGCCCTACGAACGCTCTGAATTGTCCTGGATTTATGAAGACAACATGCCCTCGCGCAAACTAACCGAAGCCTCGGGCGGTAAAATTTACAAAACCTACCGCATCTACGAAAAGGCGTTATGAAAGCACTCGTCACTGGAGCCAACGGCTTTACTGGATCTCACCTGTGTCAACGCCTGCTAGAACGAGGCGATCAGGTCACAGCCTATGTCCGTCGTACCAGCGATCTGTCTCGATTAGACAATCTTGCAGTGGAGTTCGCCTATGGTGCAATTACGGATCAAACGACCTTAGAAACGGCAATGAAAGGTGTGGATCTCATTTTCCACACTGCCGCCTATGTCGAGCTGGGATTGGTGGATGCTGACCTAATGGAACAGGTCAATGTGGGGGGCACAAAAGCCGTTTTAGCCGCCGCGCAAAAAGCGACTGGTGTTACAAAGATGGTCTACTGCAGCACCATTGGGGTTTATGGCGACACCCAAGGCCGACTCATTGATGAAACCTTTGAGCGTCAGCAGACTGATTTTTCCTCTGCCTACGATCGCACCAAATATCTTGCTCAGCAGGCCGTTGATGCAGCGGCCAAACACGGATTCCCCGTCGTCAGCGTCATGCCCTCTGGCATCTTTGGACCCGGAGATCCCCATTTCGGCAAGGTCGTACAGCTCTTTCTCAAGGGCGGCCTCAAGGTTTGGGCTGGGGCCAAGCGCGTGACCGGCATTGTCCACGTCGATGATCTCGTCGAAGCCATGATTCTCGCCAGCGAACAGAGTCAGGCCGGAGAACATTACATTATCTCGGCTGGGGAACTGACCACCGGAGAGATGTTTCAAATCTTTAGTGACGAGACAGGCATTGCCACCCCCACTGAAATTCCGGAGCCAATGGTTCGCCTTGCAGGCAACCTGCTTGACCCAATAGGACGCCTATTCAACTGGCAGCCTCCCCTGAGCCGTGAACGGGTTCACTATCTCTACGATCGCTGTGTTCGGGTCAGCGCAGACAAAGCTAGAACGCAGCTTGGCTGGCAACCTAGATCGGTACAGGAGACGTTGCGAGACCTCGTACAGCCCTGATGTTTACATCAGCTTACGGACTGTTACTTTACCAAAACAACCATAAACTGTAGTGAAAGCAATAGAATTTATCATTTTCGCCGTAGATAAGTGCCGATGCAGCAGTTCCTAAGATATAAAATCTGGCATTTAATTCCCTTTGTGGTTGTGATGTGGGCTGTAGAAATTATTGATGCCTTCTACTTTGACTCAAAGCTCGATAGTTACGGAATTAGTCCCCGCAATCTTCAAGGGTTATGGGGCATTTTATTTGCCCCCTTTCTGCATGGTGATTTTGAGCATTTAATGGCAAATACCTTCCCCTTAATCATTCTGGGGAGTTTGATTTTATGGCGTTCGGTCGAAGAATTTTGGATTGCGACGCTCGTGATCATGACGGTCGGTGGCGGCGGGGTTTGGGTCTTTGGTGAGCGTGGATCCTTCCATGTCGGGGCCAGTATCTTGATTTTTGGCTATATCGGCTATTTACTGCTGCGGGGATATCTAGAGCACAGCTCTAACGGCGTTTTAGTCTCACTATTAGTTCTCGTCTTTTACGGCGGCACCCTTGCCCAAGGCATTTTCCCTACCGATTCGGGGGTCTCTTGGGAAGGGCATTTATTTGGCTGTATTGGCGGTTTACTCGCAGCTCACGCTGTCTCAAAAACCTAAAGTGAAAACTCTTCTTGAAACTCTTTGCGGGTCATCGGTTGCGATACTTCTAAGCCTTCGCCACCGAGAACAGTTAGTGGCTCACCATCAATCGAAATCCAAACGGACTCTTTGGGATTGAGGCTACTGGCAGTATAGATAACCTGACCTAAACGCCCCTGCATTGAGGTGCTGCCGCCCCCTACCGTAAACTCTTTATTCAGGTCAATATGAATGCCATCTGCTTTGACCGTAACAGTGTTGAGCTTCGTTCCCTCAGGGATGCTACTGGCAACATCAGCGTTAGCTGGCCCCTTTAAAAGACGGTCTAGGGCGGCAGTAAGCTGCTCGGCAGGTTGATCGGTCGGCTTTTGGGACGTAATTTTAGCCGGGGCAAGCTCTATCTTATCTTGTGCTACCTTGAGCCAATAGACTGAAAGCTGAGCGGATTCAGCCGGTGCTTCAGTGGGTGTCGCCGACGGTGACGGGCTTGTGTCTGGTTCAGGCGTAATTGGGGTCGATGCAGTGGGGCTAGGGATGGGGCTTTGAGCTTGGTCTTTGGGTGGAGCCTCGGTCGTGCAGGCAAATAAACTCAGAGCGATCGCAACCGCCATCAGTTTCCCCAACCCATTGCGCTGTCGTTTAACCATGACGTCCCACATTCCCTTGCGATACCTTAGCAGTCCTATTTCAGCACAAATCCTTGACGAGAGCGCCAATTTGGAAGTTCCGAAATCGTTTCTAGCTTAACAAACGCAAAGTCGCTTCAGAGGCTAGCCTGTAGCCACTTTTGCAAAGTGGACACCACCTGATCGAGGGCAATGTCTTGGGCCTCATGGGTGGCACGCTGTACGACCTCTACCTTGCCCTCTTTAAGAGACCGTCCCGTCACAATGCGGTAGGGGATGCCAATTAAGTCGGCATCTTTAAACTTCACCCCGGCTCGCTCGTTGCGATCGTCGAGAATCGTCTCAATACCGGCTGCGTTCAGCTCTTGATGAAGCTTTTCTGCAGCTTCAACCTGGGCCTGATCATTGAGATTTGGAATCACCACAATGGCGTGGTAAGGCGCAATGGAAACGGGCCAGATAATGCCGTCTTTGTCGTAGGATTGTTCCACTGCGGCCTGAGCCAAACGCGAGACGCCAACGCCATAGCAGCCCATGACTAGAGGCATTTCTTCACCCTGTTCGTTGGTGTAAGTCGCTCCCATTGCCTCTGAATACTTAGTGCCAAGCTGAAAAATATGGCCGATCTCAATACCCCGCGCACTGTGGAGCGTTTGGTCGGGGTTGTGAAGGGCGCGATCGCCTCCCGTTGCCTTGCGCAGCTCCACCACATTTTTAGACAGCATCAGCTCCTGACCCCAATTCGCCCCCACAACATGAAAGCCGCTGTCGTTGGCTCCGGTCACGAAGTTCTTGAGAGCCACTGCGGTTGGATCAACCAGTCGCAGAAACTTAGGGGAAATGGATTTATGGGATTTAATACAGTCATCCGCAAGGTCTGGCCCCAGATAGCCGAGAGGCAGCGTTTGAGTTGCCCACTTGGCTTGGGCCTCAGCGTCAGGCACTTCTAGAGAAATGACGGTGTGGCTGTCGTAGTCTGCAGCCCGTTGGGTGAGCTCATTTTGAAGCTTTACCTCATTCACGTCTTGGTCACCCCGGAGGCTCACCAAAATGAGAACCGTGGTGCCAGTATCGTAAATTGCCTGATAAAGGACATTCTTCACAATTTGGGTGGCGGAGCAATCTAGAAACTTGCAGAGCTTTTCAATGGTGTCAGTCTTAGGCGTCTCTTGCTTTTCATAGCTTTTAAAGGCTGAGGGCTGTGCCTCTGGCGGCAGAGAAGTCGCTTTCTCAACGTTGGCGGCGTAGTTGCCATCGTCGGTATACAAAATCTCATCCTCACCGGCTTCGGCAAGCACCATAAATTCTTGAGAGCCAGACCCACCAATGGCTCCAGAGTCAGCCTCCACCGCTCGGAAGGCAAGGCCGCACCGCTGCAGCATATTGCGGTAAGCCTGATCCATCGCCTGATAGGTTTCCTTAAGGCTATCGGTGGAGTCATGGAAGGAGTAGCCATCCTTCATGATGAACTCTCTGCCCCGCATGAGGCCGAACCGAGGTCGAATTTCGTCTCTAAACTTGGTCTGAAGCTGATAGAGATGCTGCGGTAGTTGCCGGTAGGAGCGGATCAGATCACGAGCGACGGCGGTGATTACTTCTTCATGGGTCGGCCCTAGACCGAGAGATCGCCCTTGCCGGTCCTGCAGGGAGAACATAATGCCTTCGGCTTCGGTGTAGGTATCCCAGCGGCCTGATTCTTGCCATAGCTCTGCGGGCTGCACCTGGGGCAGCAAACATTCCTGTGCGCCAGTGGCGTCCATTTCTTCGCGGACAATTTTGGACACTTTTTGCAAAACCCGCCACATCAGCGGTAGGTAGGCATAGATGCCGCTGCCAATCCGGCGAATATATCCGGCTCGGAGCAGGAGCTTATGGCTGGGAATCTCTGCTTCGGCTGGGTCTTCCCGTAACGTGACGAAAAGCATTTGAGAAAGCCGCATTGTGTCTTATCCAACTGGGTTACCGATTTATTAGTCTAGACGATTCGAGACGCAAGACTATTACAGCAATTAATTCAGGCGATCTTTATTTTGATGGTCCTACAAGCCGTACCAGAAAGTAGGTCAGATTTTTTTAAATTCCAACCATTGGACTGGTCCTCTAGAAAGGCTTCTTCAATATCAAAGCGTAAGCCATACTCCTCAAAGCTTTTGGGCGGTTGTCACCTCATTGCTGACAACACTCAAAACTCACCATTGAGACTATATCAGACAGTACTCATCCCAGAATAAGGAGGTGTCCAGACCTCAGATAGATCTTCGATTGCTGCCAATGCTCCAAAGCCGCTTTGATTAAGGGCTTATACAACCGATGGATATTGATCCGACTATTGCCCAACCATCGGCGCACCCGTCTTTGTTTACTTTGGGCAAAGAGACCACGACACGGGATATACGATAACCACTGCGGTAGGTTGACCTGGCCGGTTTGAATCAAGGCGCACACCATCCAAAGGCAGGTGGTCAGGTGCGCTTGATGACTCCACGGACACCCTTGACCCAGCCAGAGATTCAGGGAATGATAGAGGCGGGAGTTTTTTTCACAGCATGACTAAGGTTAGAGTGGTTTCCAATCTTAG
>JBAUJD010000744.1:0-9180 GCA_049683515.1 Thermosynechococcaceae cyanobacterium
CCTTGAGGGGTGTGGTATAAAACACCCGTTTCCCCATTGCTAAGGCCCGGTGGATGGCGTATTCACCAATCACCGTCTTCCCCGCGCCCGTGGGAGCAGAGACGACAACGGAGTGGTTGGTGTTTAGAGATGCGATCGCATCTCGTTGAAACACATCCAGCTCAAAGGGGAACAGGGTACTTAAGTCAGGTGGAGAATTCGCCACGTGGGTTATCCAATGGTTACCCGGCTATCCTAACAGGCACTATGCCTTGACTAGCACCTCGCCCTCTAGCATTCGGTGCGCCGCATCCAGCAGCGCCTCTTCTAGATAAGGCTTTGTGAAGTAGCCCTTTGCCCCTAGGCTTACAGCCATCTGCTTATGCTTCGCTGCACCCCGTGAGGTGAGCATCGCCACCGGCAAATCCTGGAGGTCAGCATCTTGCTGCATCTTAGAGAGCAGCTCTAAGCCATCCATCCGAGGCATTTCCACATCACAGAAGACCAGATCGCAAGGTAAGCCAGAGCGAAGTTTCTCCCAGGCTTCCATGCCGTCGCGGGCTTGCTCAACTCGATAGCCCACTTTGTTAAAGGTCATCGATAGCAGCTCACGAACGGTGATAGAGTCATCCACAATCAGCACCATTGGGGTCAGCTGTTCCTCCTCTGGGAATACCTCTACGGTATCTGCCCAAAGGTTACTGGTGCTTTCGAGGCGATTAAAGCAGAGATCCACGATCTCCAGCACATCGACAATGGGCATAACGCGGCCATCCCCTTTAACCGTCACCCCAGCAATGCCGAGGGGCTTCGGTGCGGGACCGGCCAACTGCTTAATGACGATCTCTTGCTCACCCAAGACCTGATCGACTTCCACTGCCACCAATTCTTTGCCACTGCGCAGAATCACGATAGAAGCTTGGTCCGGATTTTCTGAAGACAGCCCATAGGAACTGCCGCGTTTCAGACGGCGGTTGTACTTGAGCAAGTCACTGAGAGACTTACATAACAACCGCTGGTCCTGCCACGTGATAAAGCATTGACCGTTTTCGTCGGGCTGAAGCTGAGCCTTCGGCATATCAATAACGTCCTGCACCCCGTCCATCGGGAAGGCAATTTGAGACTTTTGATTCTCGCAACACAGCGCCTTGGTGATGCTGAGGGTTAGGGGTAGACGAATGGTGAAGGTGGTGCCTTTGCCCAGGGTAGAGTCAGTGTTGATTACCCCGCGAATATCGGTGATGCTGCTGCGGACAACATCCATCCCTACGCCCCGTCCGGCTAGGTCTGTGACTTTATCTTGGGTGGTAAACCCAGACTTAAAGATCAGACCGTAGGCTTCTTGACGAGAGAGTGAGCGAGCCTGCTCTGGTGTGATCAGACCATTCTCAATGGCCTTTGCCTTAACGCGTTCAGGATCAATGCCAGCACCATCATCGGTAATCGAGATAATAGTCTGGTTGCCTTGATAGAAGGCTTTGAGCTTGATCAAGCCTTCAGTTTCTTTATTCAATGACTGCCGGACTTCAGGGTATTCAATGCCGTGAAATAGCGCATTGTTGACCAAGTGAGTGAGGGGGTCATAAAGGCGCTCTAGAATACTCTTGTCAATTAACGTATCCTCGCCCTCTAGCTCTAGTCGCCCTTGCTTGCCGCACTTCAAGGAGATATCTCGAACGGCACGGGGAAGACGCTCTGCCACCTGAGAGAAAGGCACCATGCGAGACTTGTTCAATCCCTCTTGGACCTGAGTGGTTACCTGACGGAACATGCGCGTGACCTGTTCGGTGGAGTCCACCACAAACTCAATATCAGAGGCGGCTTCACGAACGCGAACAATGCGCTCAATCATTTCTTGGGATAGGGTATGGAAGCCGGTAAAGCTGTCCATCTCTAGGGCGTCAAAATCAGCACCAGTGGCGTGGCCGTTGCCGCCAGTCGCTTGAGCCGCGTTGATGAGAGAGCCTTCTAGGAGCGATCGCTCGTATAGATCCTCCATTTGTTGCCCCAGGTCATTAAGCTGCTGCACTTGAAACAGCAGGTTCTCTAAGAACTGACGCATCCGTCCTTGACCATCTTCGAGGGTGTTACGACTGACTAGCAGTTCACCCACGAGATTACTCAGTTTATCGAGCTGCTTGACCGGCACCTTCATGGTTTGGTTAACGCTGGCGCTGCGGCGATTGGCCTTGGGCGCGGCTGCCATCGCCGGAGAGGCTGTGACCGTTTGCTTCTCGTCGAGAAGCTGCTCTAGGTCGTCAAAGTTAGCCACCGGTTCGGCGGTCACGGGTGCAGGCTCCGGTTCAGATGCAGATAACAGGGCATCAAGATCCATCGCGGTGTCTGCCTCAGCAGAGATTGCTGGCTGAGGGTCTTCGAGCAGATCATCCAGCAAGAAGTTGAGATCGCTGTCGGTGTTGGTGGGTGCTTCGTCTGCGAAGAGGTCACCGAACCAATCTGAACCGGCTGTAGCAGTGGGTTGCAGGGCCAGCAGGTCTTGCGTCGGCGTAATTTCAGCAGCGCGTTGAGCCAAGACCAGATCTCGTGCGCCTTTAATTTCAGGGACAATCACCTGGGCGAGAGCCTCCCATGATTGCTCAGAGTTTGCGATCGCACTGCGGCTTTTTTCAATAACCGTCACCCAGCCCGACATTGCAAAGGCTTGTCCTACCTCTTCTAAATTTTGGAAGATGCCCTGGAGCGCAGAGCGCTGCTCAGGCGCATCAGACTGTTTAAAGATTCCTAGGATAGATTTAAGCTGCTCCAGCACATCATTCTGGAAGACCTCAATGCAGGCCGGATCCGAGGAGAGATCTGCCACCGGTTCCGCCTCAGATGCCACTGCAATCACAGGGACCGCATGGAGACATTCACCAAGATCGGCTTGAGGGGCAAGCTGGGCTAGATATTGATGTAGCTCATCAAAAGCTGGCTCTACACTCTTGATCGTTTGCTCAGAAATATCCGGTGATAGGGTGTACGAACTCTCTAGCTCAACCGTGAGAGCGCTGAGAGCATCAAAGCCCTGAAAGAAAAGCGACTCTAGCTTTTGATCAATCTGCACAGGATGCTCTTTGAGCACCTTGAAATAGTCTTCAAGCCGATGGGCAATGTGCTGCATACTATGAATACCCAGCATGGCTGCGCCCCCCTTTACGGAGTGAGCCGCTCGAAAGACATCATTGAGCAGTTCTGGCTCATCTAATACGTTTTGCAGGTTCAGCAAACCATGCTCAATCGTATTGAGGTGTTCTTTGGCCTCCTCAATAAAGTAGACCATAATCCGCTGTTGTTCTGGCTGCATTACTTTCTCCCTAGGATGAATTAAATCCCTCAACGTTTCTTAACTTCGGCTATGGTCTAGTTGACTTCGGTGCCATCAACTCTAAATCGCTCGACAGAAGACTGCAGGTCACTGGCAACACCCACCAGATTTAGAAGTGAGTCAGATACGCGTTGCGCTTCCTGTGATGTTTCTTGGGCCGTTAGCTCAACGGACTGCATCACCTGAGAGACATATCGAGAAGTCTCGGTTTGCTCTGATGTTGCCTGGGTAATAGAGCTAACCAACTGGTTAATCTGAGACGAAACCTGAATGATATCTTCAAGCGATCGCTTCGCCTGTTCAGCCCGCTGTGTTCCTTCAATAACCTGCTGTGTTCCCTCTTCCATCGCCGCCATTACAGAGCTAGTCTCACCCTGAATCTGGAGGACGATCTGCTCAATCTCTTTGGACGACTTTGAAGCTCGGTCAGCCAACTGACGAACCTCGTCGGCCACAATCGCAAAGCCTCGACCCGATTCCCCGGCACGAGCCGCTTCAATACTGGCATTGAGCGCCAACAGGTTGGTCCGGGATGCAATCTGAGAAATCAAACCCACAATCTTAGAAATCTCTTGGGACGACTCTGCCAGACGCTTGACCTTACGAGTACTTTCAGCCACGGTTTCTCGAATCTGGAGAATACCCGCCATCGTGTGTTCTACCGCTTCGCCCCCCTTGAGCGCGGCATCTGATGCTTTCTGAGCCACTTGGTCCGCTGCTCGGGCACTTTCGGCCACCTCTTGAATCGAAGCGGTCATCATTTGGACCGAGTTGAGAGACACCGCCAGCTCTTCGGCCTGTCGTAGGGCGTCTGACGACAAGCCTCGGGCGAACTCTTCGTTATCTGCCGCGCCGCGATTCACTTCACGGGCCGCAACTTTGACCTGCTTTACAATTTTCTGAAGATTATAAATGGTGAGGTTAAAGGAGTCAGCCACCGCACCGAGAATGTCAGCGGTAACCTCAGCTTGAACGGTTAGATCTCCGCGAGCGGCCCCTTCTACGTCATCAAGGAGGCGAATCACCTGTCGCTGCAGATCTTCTTTCGCTTTCTCCTGCTCCTCAGCTTTATTTTGAACTTCTTGAGTCGTCGCTTCAATGAAGCGAGTCATCTCATTAAAGCTGGTCGCGAGTTGACCAAACTCATCGGTAGAAAATTCAGTGGCTCTAACGCTCCAGTCACCCTGGGCTACAGCGGAGAGTTTCGCCTGTAGATCGCTCGTTGATGTTTTGATCTGCTTAGCTGTGATCTGTCCTAGAGCCAGCGTAGAGGCTCCACCCACAACACCGGCAGCCAAAGCGCCCATCCCAAAGGGCGCTAGATTAACCGGCTGGGCCATGACGCCCACACCCATCACTGCCCCGGCAGATAGAACACCTGCCGCCGTTGCCGTGATCATTTGCTTTTTCTGCAACGAGGCATTGGTAAACGGAGCCAAAATTCCTGAAGAAGGTCTCGGCGCTACAGGAGCAGCAAAGCTATCTGAGAAGGATGTATCCATTGGAGCCGGTGCGCCCAGGCTATCTTGATTGAGGTTCAGAGCAGAATCAACGGCATCAAAATCATCTAACAATAGACCCGACGAAGCACTGGCATCATCTAAAAGACTCGGCGTCGTCATCATGTCCATTGAATAGGACGGTTCTAAGGAATCACTTTGATCGTCAAACTCAAATTCGGCAAGCGTTGGAGGCGCATCACTATCTTCATCTGCCCATGCAGAAACTGAATTTGACTGATCGTACAAGCTAAAATTATTGGCCTGTGTCTCTAGTTCTTCTCCCACGAATCCGATGATCCCGGTGTTAGGCAGGTCGTCCTCTAGGGAGAATGAGTCATCCAAAAAGGTCTGTCTATCAGTGCTGTTGTCAAAAGAATTGAAGTGATGGTCCTCTAAGTCTGAACCGTTGTCCGACTGCATCAGAACCGTGAGGTCACCTTCCTCGTCAGCAGAGGGCTGACTTTCTTGATCGTCTTGGATGGCTAAAGAGACATCCTCCACGCTCTCTTCCGTCTCAAATGGATTGATGGGAAAAGAATCATTGGCGGCGTGGGTTGTTGATGAGTTAACATCTAGTTCTGGCTGCATGACTGTATCACTCGAAGATTGTAAAAACGTGGAATCAAATCCTGACTCAATGTAAGGCGCTTCAGGGGGCGTATTAAACTCTGTTCTCGTAGCTTGAATTGCGGTGGGGCCATCGCTAGCGGCAATGTCGTTTTCCATGTCGGTTAGGCTGCTACGGGCGCAATCTAGAAGTTCTGGGTCGCCAGTCAAGTTCAATACTGACTGATATTGTTCCCTTGCCTTGTCGTATTGCTGCAGGCCGCGATAGATATTCCCCCGCAACAGGCGTAAGTTTGGGTCATCGGGATTATTCTCAACCAAGGAATCCGTGGCTAAAATCGCATCGTGGAAATGCTCCTTCATATAAGCGCTAACGGCTTGTTGATAATCCTGCACATATTGGGTACTTGATGACATCTATCGACTCCTGCTGCCAATGAGTAATTCTGAATCCTAACGATAATGTTTTGTCTGTAGATTACTGAGAAAAAACGGAACCGTGATTGAGATCGTAATCTGGTGTTAAGCCGCCCATCTCGCTGATCGTAGAATAGCGGTGGGGTCCAGTAGCCGGAGTGGCTGACTGGTGCCTCCCATGATCCATTCTCCCTTTAAGAACGCGGCCATGTTGTCTGGGGCGCTAGCGGGTAACGTGAGTTGTTCTGTATCCAGCCAATCCATACCCATGACGCGTTCAACCGCTAAACCGATGGAGACATCTTGGGTTTCAATGGCAATCACAGCAAGCTCTGAGTGATCGAGACTGATGGGGTGACTATCGCCTAAAAATTGGCCGATGTCTGTGACCCAAATGACTTGCCCTCGTAAATTAAGAATGCCCATGAGTAAGGGAGAAACATTCGGAACGGGCGTGATTTCTTCGGGACCGAGCGATAAGACCTCACGAATCCCTACGGCTGGAAGGGCAAATTCCTGACCCGACTCTACGAAAAAACGTAGGTATAGGTCACCTTCTGGGTTCTGTAAGCTCTGCAGCTCAGGGAGCTGCTCGGATGTATCTTGGGTGAGAAATTCTGGGTGAGTAGACATGACCACTTAACCTGCGAGTAATTCTTGGACGGTAATCAATAAATCCTGAGCTGCGAAAGGCTTGGCAATGTATGCGTCGGCCCCCTGCTTCATTCCCCAATGCCGATCAAAGTCTTCCGTTTTAGAGGAACACAAGATGACGGGTAAATTTTGGGTTCCTGGATCAGACTTAATCTTTCGACATACTTCATAACCATTCATGCGCGGCATGATGATGTCTCGAACGATAATATCAGGGTGGGCTGCCTCAATCTGTTGCAGGGCATCCACCCCATCCGTCGCGATTAACACTGTTAGCCCACTCTCTTCGAGGACATTACTCATTAATTGCCGCTGTGTAATACTGTCGTCTACCACTAAAACCTTGTTCATCGGTTGCTACCTGGATCTATAATCATGCCGGGATGGGTTAATCTGGAGCCTAAAGCTCTTGTAACTGAACTTACTGAGAAAGTTGGTCTTTCTTATACAATGAGTGAAGTCACCAAATATGCGCCAGTCGGCGGGGGAATAAGAAGACGGAACCTGACCGTTAGGTCTGTAGCTTTAGGATACCCGTCCTAGCGGAACAAGTTGCAGCCATTCTTGAGCGATCTTGCCGGAAACCTTCTTGAAACTGCCGCTCACTCCAGTTCCGGCTTTTAAATAGCTTTCTTTCCGAGAGCTACTGCTGATGCCCTTGTTGCTTTATAACAGACATCCTTCAAAAAGAATTGAAGATTTTGCCTTCAGGATTGTGCAGACGATAGGTTTCTATGGGTAACCTATACCCATAGGATATACAAATGTATGAAAGATTAAGTTCTGACGGTAACGGATCTCAGTCTCAGTCTCACGGTATTATTTGAGCGAGAGGGATTGTGCAAGCTATGATTGCACCGTGACATAACCTGCAGGTAATGGTTGAATTACGAGGAAACTACGACGTCCTAATATATGGTCTCAAAAGGTTACCCAAACTGTAAGTTTCAAATGCGAAAGAGGATTGCGGGGTGTTGTATCTAGCTGAAATTAACAAAAAGTCTGGCTTCATGGGGGCAAAAACAGAGCTGAAGTTGCTCGCCCGTAAGCAGTCTGAACATAATTGGGTACCGGTTCCTGGCGAAGAAATTTTGTCCTTTGACAGCGGTAATGACTATAACCAGGGCGTGCTGGTTCTAGTCGAACTTGATGCGAATCAAAACGTCAAGAATGTCCAAGATGCAACGCGTCAGTTGGTGGGTATTCTTAAGAATTTCTCACGGATGCGAGAGCGCTTCAAAACACAGGAAGAAGAGATTGAAGGTTGGAAGCAGTCGCTCATTTATCAGAGCCAAGAGCTAACCCGTCGCGAAGTTGATATGGAAGCTCGCGCAGAGGAGCTTCAGCAGTTTGAAGCTGAGTCGCAAAAGATTGCGCAGCAGCGCCAAGAATTTGAGGAAAGCCGGGATCAAATTCTGCAGCTTAAGGAAGAGATTGAAGGCGATCGCCAACAGCTTGAAGAGGCTTGGGGCAAGTTACAATCCGCTCAACGAGATCTTGATACTACTCAAAGTGCGTCTTTAAGTGATGACCAAGTTCACCACATTGAGGCGTTGCTTCAGACTCTAGAAGCAGCGATTGCAGGTGGCAGTGATTTAGGTGTTATTGAGCAGCAGCAGGCCCACTTCAATCAGTACTGGCAGACTCTAGAGCAGGAGCGGAGCCAAGTCCAGCAACAGCAGGATAGCTTAACCGGTCAACTTCAAGAGCTAGAGCAGTCCTGGCAGTCCTGGCATCAGGCTCAGGGGTCGGTGGATGAGGCCCAGCTAGAATTTCGAGTCCAGGAGCGGCTTTTGGAGGCCAAGTCAGAGAGCTTGACCTTTTTAACCACTCAACTGCAGGCCCAGGCCGATGTCGGTCAGGCGCTGCAGATGGTCAGAGATGGCTTTACGGGTAGCAAGTCGGTTAACCTTCAGTCTCTAAGATCAATGTCTTTGGAGGAGCTTGACGAAACCGTTGGTCGGCTACAAAAAGAACTCGATAAGCTATCGAGCTTTGTTAATGACCAAGAAGAAGAACTAGAGCTGCAGCAGCAGACGATTCAAGAGCTAGAGGCACAGGTTGAGCAGGCCAGCGAATACGATCGTCTTAGCCTTGCCGGAGATTTAGAACAAGAGCAGCAACAGTATCGACTGCTCAATGAAACCCTAGAAGGACAGCGCAAGACGCTGCAGGAGCGGGAAGGCGTTCTTCATCTGCATCAGGACATTCTAAGTCAACGTCAAAAGGGCAAAGGCAGTCGTGCTAGGCAGTCCGTGGAGGTGAAGCTAGAGCCCATTCTGCAGCAGCTTGAGGCGCAGCAAGAAGAAGGCGACCAGCAAATTCAAGTGCTCAAAAATGAAATCGCCCGCATTCAGGTCTCGGCCCAAAATGCTGAGGAAGTCTTGAAAGACCAGCTTGCTAAACAGCAAAGCTGGAAGCAGCAGCTCGAAGCCCGAGAGCAAGATCTTAACCAGCAGCGTGGTGCAGTCGCCCAACAGCAAGAGCGAGTCAAAACCTTGGAAGAAATCTTGCAGCCCCTTCAGGACGTGATTGATTCTGTGCGTACGTCCAACGGGAATGGCTCAGCGCCCCAGGGCAACGTGAAAGAGACCGTTGCAGAACTCAAGCAGGTGTTGATGGCTTTAGGAAAAGTGCCTGATCTGGCCCCTGCGGGCTAGAGGCTCTTATTGGGGCATATCTTGCTCTCATGGGGCCACATCTATTGTATTTGACTGAGATGGGAACGGTTTGGCT
>JBAUJD010000745.1:0-1861 GCA_049683515.1 Thermosynechococcaceae cyanobacterium
GGATAGCCTGCGCCTTGGCAATCGGTTCAGCATCATTTTAGAGTCTGCCCTAGAGCTAGTGTTGCTGGTGGGTGTGGGACTTGCGATCGCATATTTTTTGCAGTACGCCATCTTTGCACGACAGAGAAAAAGTCAGTTTCAAGAGGCTAACTTTTTCTTCGTCTATCTTTTACTCTTTTCCTTTATCTTTGGTGCTGTTTTAGCCTTGGTCACGGGCATGAACTGGGTGCCCCGACATTCATCATTTATGGGTCTGTCAGGCTGTCTATTGCTACCGGCAGCATTTTGTTGGCCGAAAACGACTGGCATCAAAGCGCACCGTTTTCGCTGGATAGCCCGCGTCTCAGTGATAGCCGTAATGGTTTTAAATATCTATTCGTCCTGTAACTATTACTTCCAGCCCACCTATGCAAGAGCTGACTATAGAGGCGTTGCAGAATATATTGCAGATCGATCTGCCCCTTCAACTCAATCCATTCTGATGATTGGTGACTTAAGGTTGATGGACTATTACGGCAGCGCTGAAACCATTCAGCCTGCATCAGTTCTGCAGAAAGTTAGAGCAGGCGATCCGTTGTGGCTGGAGGCATTAAATCGGGTGACCGATGGATATGAAGATATTTTCGTCATTGTTAATCGCCTCTCTAGGGTGAATGCCCTGATCAAGGGTGACTTACGCGAGACACTCTCTGCCTCATACCAAGTGGTGGATGAGGTGGATGGGTTCCAAGACTTTAATATCTTTCATTTGGAATCGAGGGTAGCTCTATAGAGAATAGGTGTGCAGCCTTCAGCTCTGTGAAGCGGGTCTCACGAGACTACGATGGAGCGATCGCAACTCCGCCTCTACCGCTGGAGAAACTGCCGTAAAAATCACCCGAAAGCTGTTGGCGTTTATGCTAACGACCTTGGCATAGATATCTTCTTCTAAGGGGTTAGCATCGTTCGTCGCCGTTAACTCAAGATTAATTTTCACATTAGTCAAAGCCGAAAGCCGTTCAATCGCTTCGGTTTCAATCTCAGCTCCCCGTTCTGAAAGCTGGGTTAATGTGCCTTTGTTGGGCTCTCCGTGAATCTTCTTGTTTTCAAGGAGAGTATAGTGCAGGGGAATAGGGGACAATAACGATAGAAAGCGTTCAGACTCTTGATCTAGCCATAGATCATAGGTGCCACCCATGCCCACAACCTCGTGGAGCGTAATGGGCTGTTGAACTCCTTTGGGGTGGACAAGCTGCTGATCTCCAACTTCAACAAGGCTGCGATCTGCTGCTTCTAGGGTCGATTCTGAGAGATAGATTTGTTTGCCCACGGTATAGGATTCAATCCGAAAGACTAAATTCATCTGGCTACCGATAGCGCTATATTTTGTGCGTTGTTCAGAGCCAATATTTCCCAAGACCACCTCGCCGGTATTAATACCAATCCCCATTTCTAGGGCCGGGAAGCCCCAGTCTGTCAGCTTTTTATTCACGATCTTCATCTCTAGCTGCATGGCAAGGGCGCAGGCCACGGCACGAGTGGCATCATCGGCCCGACTTTCGGGCGCACCAAATAAAACAGCAATGCCATCACCTAAGTAATCATCAATGGTGCCGTGAAATGACAGAATTACTTGCGCCATGTGTTTGAGGTATAGGTTGAGCACCTTAACGACTTCTTCCGGCGAAATGCGTTCAGCAAGGGCCGTAAAGCCTCTCAGATCGGAGGACAGCATCGTAATTTGCCGTCGCTGTCCGCCCAACTGCAGCCCCTCTGGATTCTCTAGAACGTGGGCCACCACTTGATCACTGAGATAGCGCCCAAAGGTGCGCCGAATCTGGCTGGCGGTGCGGGCGATGTAGGCCGTAATGGCGATCGCAGC
>JBAUJD010000746.1:0-2404 GCA_049683515.1 Thermosynechococcaceae cyanobacterium
CCATTAGGGATCGATGATACCGATATTTCCTGTCCGACCCCAAACGGATCGTCACTCGCAGTTAAAGAAACCATTCCATAAAAGCTATCCTACAGATATGTAAACCCAGAGCATCCCATGACTGCCCTCACTCTCACCTTAGACCCCATCCTTGATCTGAGCGATGAACAGTTCTATCAGCTCTGTCAAGTCAACCGAGATATCAGATTCGAGCGCACGGCCAACGGAGCCTTAATCATCATGCCACCGACCGGATGGGGAACGGGTAAACGAAACTTCGGCCTCATCTATCAATTAGGGGCTTGGGTTGAAAAAACGGGGCTAGGAATAGGCTTTGACTCCTCTACAGGGTTCACGCTGCCCAATGGCGCAGATCGTTCACCGGATGCGGCCTGGGTCAAGCAAGAAAGAATAGAGACGCTAGATTCAAACCCCAATCAGTTTTTGCCGTTAGCGCCTGATTTTGTGGTGGAACTGCGTTCTGCCAATGATAATCTGACCACGCTCCAGAACAAAATGCGGGAGTATCAAGACAATGGCGTGCGCCTCGGTTGGCTCATTAACCCCCAAGACCAGCAGGTCGAAATCTATCGATTAGGGCAGGGCGTTGAGGTATTACAGTCTCCTCCGCATTTATCAGGAGAAGATGTTTTGCCAGGATTCACGCTGGAATTGAGTTCAATCTTGTCTTAAGATCTGTCCAAAGAACATCAACCAGTGGTCAACCATCGCAACGCTCTCACACAGCGTCAGGATCTACTCCAAGCTCTCTGAGCCGCGCAGCTAATCGTTCAGCCTTTCTGTCGGCTGCTTGTCGTTGTTGGCGCTCCATCGCAGCTCTACGAGCTTCCGTCTCAGCTCTTTGATCTGCCTGCAAACGTTGACTGCGCTCCCGCTCAACTTCGGTGAGAATCCATGCGCCTTGGGCATCAAACCACCGCAGCCAAGGACGAGTAATCCCCTGAAACTCTCCTTGCCACAGCCCTAGGCCCATCTCTAGATCTTCCATCCAATATCTAAATTCACCGACTTCTTGCTCTTGGTATTTGCCCTCAATCCACTTAAAGATCCAGAGCCGATCTTGATAGCGGTCATAGACAACGTAGTAAGGAATCTGAAGATAGTCTTCGTAGACCTGCCATTTGGTAGGGAGACCATCGGGTTCGCGCTTTATTTTGCCTAGATCTGAAGATGCCGTCCCCGGTGAAATCAGCTCCACTACGACAGATGGAGAGGCTTGCTCGTCCCAAACAACGTAGCTCAGCCTCATGTCGTGGCCTGCATAGAGATAAGGAACACCCACTACAGCGAACCAATCGGGTCGCTTATGCCACCTCGGATGCTCACGGTCGTAGTAAACATTGAGGTCAGTCCCGGTGAAGATCTGCTCTGGTTCAACCTTCGGAATCTGCAGGGTAGCGCTTAGGAGTTGGGGCTGCAGATCATGATATACGTCAGGCAAACCTGGCTCCTCAGGATATTCGCTGGGCAAGTCGTACATGGTGGGCCAGTCTTTCTCGGAGACGACGGCAAGATCTGGCTGTTGATCATAAAATTGGCGGGCAGTGGTCATCATGACCTCGCGAAAGTCGTTCACCCCTATTGTAGGGGTGAGTTTGATCCGCTTGCGATTCAGTGCTTCATTGATGGGTGGCCGAGACGAGCTGAATCACAGGAGGCGTTGGGGGCACCAGCGAAATGGTTGTCGATTCTGTCCAGTTCAAGAGCCAACTGGGCTGCAGGCCCAGAACCACAATCAATGCGGCTAATACAAAGGCCGGAGCTTGCTCAAAGCTGGTTGCTGGTGGAATCCAAACATCCTGCTGGTCATCAACTTTGGCTTTCTTACCCGTCGCCAAGCGGCCAAAAAAGGCGCGGTTCACTAGCAACAAAAAGTACACCGCCGTCAGTCCTGTCCCGACAATGCAGAGATAGGTCTGAATCGGGAACGCGGCCAGACTGCCGCGAAAGACTAAAAATTCAGCGATAAAGCCCACCATCCCAGGTTGTCCGGCACTTGCCATCACGCCCAAAATCATTAGGGTGCCGACGACGGGTAAACCCCGCTCTGGGTTCAACAGCCCCCGAAGGACGCGTAAATCGCGGGTGCCGGTTTTCTTATATACAATCCCGACAAGGACGAAGAGTAGACCTGAGATCAAGCCGTGGCTGACCATCTGCAGGACTGTTGCCACGAGGCTGAGTGGGGTTGCCGCTGCGGTGGCTAGCAAGATATAGCCCATGTGGCTCACTGAGCTGTAGGCCACCATTTTTTTCATGTCGGTCTGTGCTATTGCAAGTACTGCTCCATACAACACGCTCACCGCCGCCCAAGTCGCCAAATAAGGCGCAATCACCCGCCAAGCATCAGGGAACAGACCGACGCCAAAACGCAGTAGGCCAT
>JBAUJD010000747.1:0-16977 GCA_049683515.1 Thermosynechococcaceae cyanobacterium
GTGCTCGACAACTTAATCATGCTCGCATTCTCCTCAAAGCTGATATCAATCAAACAAGTGGTGGTTGCAGTGATAGTCAAATCCATGAGGCGCTCAATATCAGCGTGCGAACCATTGAACGGGTCCGTCAGCGCTTTGTAGAAGAAGACCTTGATGCTGCCATCACTCAACGACCTGGTGCGGGTCGCAAACGCAAACTTCAAGGTGAACACGAAGCCCATCTCATTGCTTTGCGCTGTCGTCAGCCCCCAGTCGGTCATGGTCGATGGACATTGAGATTGTTGGCAGACCAGATGGTGGAATTAGGCTACATCGACCAGATTAGCCATGAAACCGTCCGACAGAAGCTAAAAAAACGAACTGCAGCCTTGGCGTAAGATATGCTGGGTGATTCCGCCACAGCAAAATGCAGAGTTTGTGTGGCGAATGGAGGACGTGTTAGAGGTCTACCAACGCCCCTATGACCCCAGACATCCGTTGATTTGCCTTGATGAAGCCACCAAGCAACGGGTTAAAGAAGTTGCCGTTCCTATCCCTGCTCAAGTAGGGCATCCTGAGCGCATAGACTACGAATATGAGCGCAATGGAACCGCTAATCTCTTTATGCTCTGTGAGCCAATCATGGGGACACGCTACGTGAAAGTCACTCAACGACGAACAGCAATTGACTATGCTCATCTTCTCAAAGAGGTTGTTGATGGGTTTTATCCTGATGCTGTGACCATCACTGTGGTGCAGGATAATCTCAATACTCATTCGCCAGCGTCTCTTTACAAAGCCTTTGAGCCACAAGAAGCAAGACGAATTTTATCGCGGCTTGAGTTTTGTCATACACCTAAACATGGAAGCTGGTTGAATATGGCGGAAATTGAGTTGAGCATCCTCGCGCGTCAATGCTTAGACCAAAGGATTCCTGACTTTGGGCGCTCAACAAGCACGTAGGTGCATGGAATGAACATCGAAACCAGAAAGGAACGTGGATTGATTGGCGATTTACAACACAAGAGGCGCGAGTCAAGCTACAAAGACTTTACCCGTCGATAAATATTTGACTGAATACTAGCACCGTTGAGCTACTCGCCTGTAATGTACAGATAATTCTGTAGTCATCAATGCGGTATCGCCAGAGATCCTTAAAATCCCCTCTGAGAGGCTTACCGAAGCGTTTAGAATCTTCATCTGTGGCGATACGAGTTCTGAGATAGCTGAGAATTCTGTCCTGAACACTCTGATCGAGCTTCCTCAGTTGTTTTAAGGCTTTATTCTCAAATTTAACGGTCCAGGTCAATGCCTTTTTCCACTTCGTCTAGGGTCCATTGTCGGCCAGGGTTGCTTAGGACAGCTTTTGCATCACGAATATCTTCTTTATCTTCTAAATATTGCCATACCGCTTCAGAGATGATTTCATCTTCCTTTAGCCCAGTCTCTTGGGCAAAGGATGACAAAAGGCTTTGAACGGGGACGGGGAATTCTAAATGATGTGTCATGCTTCAGCATCGCAATCGTTCTGTCTATTTCTCAATTGTAGAAGCATCATCGTTGTGGTGACATAAACAACGACAGTACTGGTCATAAGACTGTGCGAGTCAACTGCGCGCTACTGGGCCTTCGACAAGGGCGTTAAAGCCATGCACTTCACGGCGACCTGCCAGCGCTACAAGCTGCACCTGACGTTGATCGCCCGGTTCAAACCGCACGGCGGTTCCAGCCGGAATATCGAGGCGCATCCCACGGGCCTGTTCGCGATCCAGTTCCAGAGCTGGGTTGACTTCAAAAAAATGGAAATGAGACCCCACTTGAATGGGGCGATCGCCTGTATTGGCAACCTCTAGCATCACAGTGGGGCGGCCTGCATTGAGTTCGATCTCGCCGGACTGCGGCAAAATTTCTCCGGGAATCATATCTCTTACCCGCTGAATGAATCTAATGTCACTGTAGGCTAATTACTTCATGACTTCTAGCCCAAGCCCAAGAGATCTATCTGAGCTTGATCTTCTGTGAGCGCGGCCACAGGAACAATAATAAGCTCCCCACTACTAAAACGCTCCCCGTTGCCAGACTCATGCCCCAGATCCACATCGGGATCTGTTGTGTTGCGATCGCACAGGGCGGATACAAAAAATGCAGCCCGCCGCGATCATCGGCGGTCAAGCTCAAAATAGGAGCCGGTCGCCCTGCATAGCCATTCATGGCAGCATTGGCGTCGTAGGCTTTAGAATGCCGCAGCCCTAGGTCGGGCCGCTTGCAGCTAATGGCAACAGCGTTGGTGGGCACCTCATCGGTATCGATGTTGCGGGCAATCAGTTCGTCAGGATGGTCTAAGCCCAGAGCATGGCCCACTTCATGCAAAATGAGCGATTGAAAATGGTTGCACTCCAGAACGGGCTGCTGAACATTGAAAAAGAAGCAGGTGTCGGCATTGAGAATAATATCGGCGCTGGTGATGGTGCTGCCACCGGTCTTGTTGCCATTGGTGAGCGTGGGTTCTTGCTCCACAGACCAGAAGCTGGTGTAGCCGCCCACGTTAGCTACAGGGGGATATTCCTTACCGCTGAGGACAAAGAAATCAAGCTCTGCTCCAAACCCTTGCCAAGGTTCAAGGGCATTCTTGGGAGGCAGGGCTGCTTTGACCGATGCCCCGACGTCTGTGAAAGCGAGGGCCGGGTGCTGGACGGTCCACTGATCAAGGGCGGCTTGAATCGCATCTTTGATCTGCTCACAACTGGGTGGATAGGTATCTCGAAATTGGGGGATGAGGCGATCGCAAAAGTCAGGTGCAATAGCAAATTCCAAGCCACCTCCTAAACCCCGCACCCCCTCGGCTAGGGTGCCAGACTCATTGCTCCAACGTGCCGCTGTTTGGATAGAGTCTGCAACCGTCGAAGTGGCCCGATCTCCATGTTCGAGTAGCGCAAAGGCTTGGGCCGGTTCATCCCCCAACACGGCACTCAGTAGACTTAGGCTCAGTAACCACAACCACAGAACGTTACGAGATCGGGTCATGCACCGTCACCAGCTTCGTTCCGTCTGGGAACGTTGCCTCTACCTGGACTTCAGGGATCATTTCGGGAATACCCTCCATGACGTCGTCTCGTGTCAGCAACGTGGTGCCGTAGCTCATCAGCTCCGCCACGGTGCGTCCGTCCCTGGCTCCTTCTAAAATTGCAGCCGATAGATAGGCCACCGCTTCAGGATAGTTGAGCTTTAGACCTCTATCTTTGCGGCATTCTGCCAGGAGTGCGGCGGTAAAGAGCAGCAACTTATCTTTCTCTTGGGGCGTCAATTGCATAGATGACCTCGTTAGAAAATTTGCCAAACCCTAGGTAAACAGGCGGGACGCTTGCCTATCCAACCCCGAATTAGGTTCCATACCTGTGTAAACCATTGTCGGGCTTCTAGGCTAGAGTGACCCCGATATCGGCAGAGCAAACCGTGCTGAATGCGAGTTACCCCTAGGGTACCCTTCCCCTGCTGCAGTGCTCTTGCCTGCGTCACCCAATCTGTGGTCACGTCTTGGCCTATCCAAACAAAACTCCCGACTACCGAGCAGCCTGCCAATCCGTGGGGACTCTCTAAAATCTCGGGGTGGCCCGGTAGCCACTGCTGATCGATCCACAGCGGACGCCCCTGTTGCCAGACTTGGGTTTGCGATCGCCAGTCCCCCTCTATAAAAGTCTCGCCCCTGGCACTGCGACCAAAGCGGGTGATATCCCAGCCCAGCCAGTGTGCCCCCGGACTCAGGTCTATCCTCAACTTTTGGCGGTAGAGCGCCTGATTAAAAACAATGCTCTCTTGGGGGAGCCATTCTAAAATGGCTTCTGGCTCCACACAAATCTGGATCTCTTGTTGTGCGATTAAGCCATTGGATCGATAGATTTTGTTGGCTGCGGCGGTTGTCAAAACCACATGACTATTGGGTCGAAGCTGGATATCGAGGGAGAGGCGATCTCCTCCCACAATCCCTCCGGCTGTATGCAGAAGAGTGCTGTGACAGATCTCTGGCCCTTCGGGATAAAACGAACGCTGCATCCTGAGCGGAGCCTGGGTCTGACAATGAGAAACCTGAGTTCCTCTCGTGTTGTGGTTATAGATAAGCTGCAGCTTTCCCTGCCAACCCGTGGCAGAAGTAGCAGAGTCTACAGAAGACTGGGTTACGGTCACAACACCCTCAATAAACACTATTGGCCCCATTATCAAACAAGACGGCAGGGTTTGCTGATTGATGGGGTAATTGAATTTAGGGATGTGAACAGATGTTTATAAAGTCAATTTTCGGTAGTTGTACTAGGGGCGTAACCCGCCGAGATTGTTAGTCTTGTAAGACCCTGGGTCAGGTTTACTGAGAAAGGGGAGGGGTGTATTAATGATCGGGGTTCTTTGCTATGTCGCACGAAAATATCGCCACGTTATCGAAAGCAGGCTTATGCCACAAAATACGTGAATCTTGTATTCTTGTGATTCATAATCACGGCGGGCTGGCCTACAGTCTAGAAGCAAATGTTTGCGCCATTGGACGGGATCAGACCAATGCCATCGTTCTAAATAAGCCTTCTATTTCCCGCCAACATGCGATGTTGATGCGTGTCCCCCTTGAGCAAGGCAGCTATACCTATCGGCTCGTGGATGGAAATGCCAAAGGCATACTCAGCAAAAATGGGATATTTATCAATGGCAAACGATGCTCATCAGAGCAACTGATGAATGGCGATATGATTACCTTTGGACCTGATATCAGGGCAACCTATATGATTGCTCCCAGATCCCAGGTCGATTTAGAACGGTATCCAGAAGCGAAGCAGATCTACAGTATTAAAGAAGAAGTTCTGGATGCTCGGGCAACCACTGTGGTCACTGACTTAGAGCAAACGGGGTTTTTCCTCTAACCACTGTCAGTTTCTCCTGACGCAACCCAGGCTTCTTTCGCTGGATAATGGGTTGAATCTTGTCAGCAGCATTTTAATGAATACCCGAAAGTGGTTTGCTTTTACCCTCGTGGTCATTCTTGTGGCAGCGGCGGTCGTTACCCATCCCTTTGATCGCGCTACGAGTCAATCTGTCGTCGGTAAGGATGAGCTGGTGATGATTACATCCCCTGACTATCCGCCCTATGAGTTTTACGACACCAGCCAAGGCGATCGCAAAATCGTGGGTTTTGATATTGACATCGCCAATACCCTCGCCCGTGAGCTAGGATTCAAGCTCAAAATTGAGGAATCAGACTTTAATGGCCTGATCCCAGCGCTGCAGTCTGGTCGGGCTGATTTTGTGATGGCGGGGATGACCCCCACGCCAGAACGTAAGCAAAACGTTGATTTCTCGATTATTTACTACGACGCCAAAGACACAATCATTGCGCTCCAGGGGAGTAATCTCAAACAACCCACAGACCTAAAAGGGAAACAAGTCGGCGTTCAGCTTGGGACCATTCAAGAGCAAAATGCCCAGGCGATCGCAAAAAAGGTGCCTGGAATCACCCTCAAGCAGCTCAACAAAGTCCCTGATATTATTCAAGAAATCCAGGCAAAGCGAATCGATGCAGCCATTGTTGAAGATACGGTAGCCAAAGGGTTTATTCAAGCCAACCCGGATTTGGAATACAGCGTCATTACTTCAGAAGAACAGTCTGGATCTGCGATCGCATTCCCCAAAAACTCGAACCTGGTCACACCCTTCAATCAGGTTCTCACTCAAATGAAGGGAGACAAAGAGCTGGAAGCACTGGCAAAGAAGTGGTTCTCCATCAACGCCACCGCTGCCGATCAAGCGCCCGAAGCAGCGCCTCCTAAAGGGGGGCTGAACATTAATTTTGGTCGTTTGAGTCTAGATGATTATTTGTTCATCTTAAAAGGCATTCCTACGACGCTTCTATTTACGCTGATCTCGGTCTTCTTCGGGCTGATTGCTGCCACGGGACTCTCTCTGCTCAAAATTTCACGGTTTAAGCCACTGCAGTGGTTTGCCAATGCCTATACCTCTATCTTTCGTGGCACACCGTTGCTGCTGCAGCTATCGCTGATTTACTATGCGATTCCTCAACTGGTGGGGTTTGACATCACGCCGCTTCAGGCTGGGGTGACGACGTTTACCCTTAACTCAGGTGCCTACATGTCTGAGACGATTCGGGCCGGTATTCAGGCGGTTGATAAGGGACAGCACGAAGCATCGATGTCTTTGGGTGTGCCGTACACGGCCATGATGAAGGATATTATTTTGCCCCAAGCCTTGAAAAATATCCTGCCTGCCTTGGTGAACGAAACGATTTCTCTGCTCAAGGATTCCTCGTTGGTTTCAACCGTCGGCGTGGTGGAAACCCTGCGGGCGAGTCAAATTGTGGGTGCGAACAAATACATCTATTTTGAACCGTTACTGACCGCTGGCGTGCTGTATTACTTGATGGTGATGGGCCTCACGGCTGCTGCATCTGTTCTAGAGCGACGGCTTAAGCGCAGTGACTAAGCTCGTATTTGGGCGGTGCGATACCGCTAGTACGAAAACCTCTCTCAAAACCTGGATCTGCCCTCTCACAATCTATAGGTAAGACATCAATGACTAAAGAGATTGCCTTACGAACCGATCGCTTGCATAAATCTTTCGGTGATTTAGAAGTCCTTAAAGGCATTTCTGCTGAGCTATACAAAGGTGAGGTGGTTTCAATCTTGGGGCCGTCTGGCTGTGGCAAGTCAACACTGCTGCGCTGTCTCAATCTACTGGAGCAACCCACCCAAGGCCGTATTTTTTTCGGGGATCAAGAGATTACACAACCCAAGGTGAACATTGCTCAGGTTCGGCAAAAGGTGGGAATGGTGTTTCAGCATTTTCATTTGTTTCCCCATATGACGGTTCTAGAGAACGTCACCTATGCGCCCATTAAAGCCATCAACGTCAACCCCAGTGCTGCGAAAGAAACCGGAATGGAGTTGTTGACACAGGTTGGCTTAGCCGAAAAAGCAGATGTGTACCCAGCGAAGCTTTCGGGGGGACAAAAACAGCGTGTCGCCATCACTCGCGCCCTAGCGATGCAGCCAGAGGTGATTCTGTTTGATGAACCGACCTCAGCCTTAGATCCTGAAATGGTTCAGGAAGTACTAGAAGTGATGCAGAACTTAGCGCAGACAGGAATGACGATGGCGATTGTGACCCACGAAATGGGGTTTGCGCGAGATGTCTCAGATCGCGTCTGGTTCTTGAATGAAGGGATTTTAGAAGAAGATAGTCCACCGGAAACGTTTTTTAGAGAGCCAAAGTGCGATCGCGCCCGCCAATTTCTAGAGCGAATGCTCAAATGAATAGTGATACTCCTAGTTCTCAGGATGTCTTAGATTCGATCGCACCTTCGGCTTGGTGAACCAGCGATCGCAACTCTTCCACCATCTTTTCATCAGCATTCCAAAGCCCCCGCTGGTGGGCCTCTAATAATCGCTCCGACATGTCTCGCAATGACCAGGGGTTCTTCTGCTGAATAAAATCTTGGACTGCTGGATCTAATAAATACGCTTGAGCCACGCCTTCATACATGTGGTCCGCAACGCAGTGGGTTGTGGCATCGTAGGCAAATAAATAATCTACCGTCGCCGCCATCTCAAAAGCACCTTTATAACCGTGGCGCATGGCTCCTTTAATCCATTTGGGGTTGATGACACGAGAGCGATAGACGCGAGCGATTTCTTCTTCTAGTTTGCGAACCTTTGGATTTGCAGGAATGGCGTTATCGCCAAAATAAACCTCTGGGTTTTGACCCTGGATAGACCGCACAGCGGCAGTAAGCCCACCCTGAAATTGGTAATAATCATCGGAATCTAACAAGTCATGTTCGCGATTATCTTGGTTATGGAGCACAATCTGGAGCTGGCTGAGTCGCTGGCGAAACGCTTCTGGGGCTGCATGTTCGGCTGCGATGTCTGTTGATTTTGTGGGCTGCTTTAGATCTTTGTCAGGTTGAGCGGTATAGGCGTAGCTGCTCCAGTTAATGTAGGCACGAGCCAGGTCTTCGTCGTCTTTCCAGTTTTGAGATTCGATTAAACCCTGAAGGCCTGCGCCGTAGGCACCGGGTTTAGAACCAAAGATTCGATACCGCGATCGCATCACCGCCTCTTCCTCTGACAGCCCTTGCTCTCGCCAATCTGCAGCCTCTTTCTGCGCCTGCGCCGCCAACGGATTTTGATCCGCAGGCTCCTCTAAATGCGCCACTGCATTGACAGCTCGATCAAAGAGATCGATCAAATTGGGGAAGGCATCTCGAAAGAACCCTGAAATTCGTAGCGTCACGTCTACGCGAGGACGCCCTAAAATCGTCAGCGGAATGATTTCAAAATCAATCACTCGCCGCGATGCCCCTTCCCAAACTGGCTGAACGCCGAGGAGCGCTAAGGCTTCGGCCATATCATCGCCGCCCGTTCGCATGGTGGCGGTGCCCCACATTGATAAACCGAGGGTATGTGGATAATCACCCTGTTCTTGGCAGTAGCGTTCAATCAGGGTTTCGGCGGCTTTGCGACCGACATCCCAAGCGCTTTCGGTGGGCAGAGAGCGAATATCAACGGAGTAGAAGTTTCGCCCTGTGGGGAGAACGTCGGGTCGGCCTCGGGTTGGTGCGCCGGAGGCACCGCTGGGAACGTATTCGCCGTTGAGGCCACGCAGGAGGTTTGTGATTTCTTGGGGGGTTTTTTTGAGGTTGGGGAGGAGGTGATTTGCGATCCAGGTGAGTTCGGCGTTGAGAGTTGAGAGTTCGGAGTTCGGAGTTCGGAGTTCGAAGTTAGGGGATAGGAGCTGTTCGATTTGTTGGATGGCTGCTTGCTCTAGGATTTCTATGGCATCCCCCACAATCAGCGATACTTTAGAAAAAGCCGGAACTTCCACGCCACGATAGGACTCCTCTCGTTCCCCAAGTTCAGAAGGGAACATCCCAATCTCTTGCTGCTCTCCCCCCAGAAGTGAAGCCACTGCGTTGGGCGGGTTCCCCGACTTGAAGCAAGTGGCGTGGGGGCCGGGGGGGCCAGCGCAAGATGCCACGTCTTGCACTATCCCCTTTCGTAAGCAAGAGCGCTGCTCTTCTGTCAGTCGTTCGGCAGGATCAGCCGTCAGCGGATCGATATCTAGATTCCAGTCTTGAGCAATAGCACGGGTAATCCCCACATGACTAGGGCTAGGATGACGGGCTAAGGCAACAATCAAATCTCGAAGCTGTTCATTTTGGGGGCATTGACCAAAAATATGGAGGCCATCTCTGATCTGAGCTTCTTTGAGTTCGCACAGGTAGCCATCGGCGGTACTCAAAAAGCGATCGAGAATCTGATCGGCTTTGTCTTTGGGGTTGGGGGCATCAATGCCGAGATCTTGGTGTAGATTTTCTTGTTTGATCAGGGTGAGGATGCGATCGCAAATCACCCCCACCCGCGAGGGGTCCAAACTCTGCGCCTCATAATATTCATCAATGAGCGCTTCAAGCTGCAGCAGCGGACCGTATAATTCAGCGCGGGTCAGCGGCGGCGTCAAATGATCCAAAATCACAGCCTGGGCGCGGCGCTTGGCCTGAGAGCCTTCCCCTGGATCGTTGACGATAAATGGGTACAGATGAGGCATTGGTCCCAGAGCGATTTCGGGGTAGCAGGTTTCAGACAATGCGACGCTTTTGCCAGGGAGCCATTCGAGATTGCCGTGTTTGCCGACGTGAATCATGGCGTGGGCATTGAAGTGATGCCGCAGCCAAAAGTAAAAGGCGAGATAGGTGTGAGTGGGTTCTAGATCGGGGGCATGGTAGTTGAGGCTGGGGTCTAAATCATAGCCACGGGAAGGCTGGATGCCGACAAAGGTTTGGCCGATCTGGAGACCTGCGATCGCAAACCCCTCCTCTTCTATATATTTCTCTGGATGGCCCCAGCGATTATTGATCTGCTGTTGCACCTCATCCGGCAGCGCTGAAAAATAACGTTCATAATCTGCTAGAGATAAATACTGATAGCGAATCCGTAAATCTTGGGCCTCTGGGTCATTGGTAATGCCAGTGGTCAGTCGCTCGATCAACTCATCCCCATCAGTGGGAATATTCTCCAGGGTATAGCTTTCTGCAGCCATTGCTTTGAGGATCTCGATGCAGCTTGCGGGGGTATCGAGGCCGACACCGTTGGCGAGTCTGCCATCTCGGTTGGGGTAGTTGGCGAGGATGAGGGCAATCTTCCGATCTGACGGGGCTGTGCGGCGGAGTTTGATCCAGTTGGCTGCTAGTTGAGTGGTGAATTGGATGCGATCGCAAACAGGCCGATAACTAATCACATCCGTTTCCAATGCTGCGTGGCTGGCCTGCACTGCCTTAAACGAAATAGCGCGGCTAATAATGCGACCATCCACTTCAGGGAGCGCCACATTCATCGCCATATCACGGGGCGAGAGACCTCTAAGCTGAGCCTGCCAGTTCTCTTCAGTGCCGCCACTACAGATCGCCTGCAACACTGGCACATTCAACTGCTCCCAGAGCTGTAGATTGAGCGTTTCTGCGGAGAGCTTTGCCAGTGAAAAACTGGTGGTATTAATCAGTAAATCAATCCCCTGCTCAGCCTGAAGAATATCTAAGAGTTCTGCCTGATTCTCTGCTGCCTGCAAAGATTGAACAAACACTGGCACCGGCCTGAGTCCCTGCTCACAGAGATCATTGCAAAGGGCATCGATCATATCGGTGTTACCCGCGAGATAGTGGGCGCGATAAAACAGAATGCCGACGCTGGGGTTGCGATCGCTTTTAAAGGTCGCTTCACAATGAGCGAGATGCCCGAACTGGCCCCCTAAATCCCCCACAGGTGGGGGACTTTGAGTTCTTTGAGACTGTGATGAAGATACAGGTAGATCGTCTACTGGGCTGACCTGAGCCGTCGGCACTCTCCCCCCAAAGTTGGGGGGCCGGGGGGGCGAATGCAGAGCTGATATAGAATTTTCAGACATCTGCTTGGGCTGTTCTGTTCTTGCAGCAATTTGCCAAGGGTAGACAGCAACCCGTGCAACCGATTGAGGCGACGGCGGTTCAATCGCGCTATCTAACCAAGAATGAGCCAAAAACTGAAGGGCCGCAACGCTATTATCAATGCCGCCTTCAGTAAAATACTGCCAAAGTTGATTCACCTTCGCCAACGGCACCGTAGACTGACTCATTAAATCGAGGTCAGGGCGATCATCTCCAGGTAAGACCAAGAGAGCAGCTCCAGTTTTCGCCACCGTTTCTTGAACGACTTCTAGCCCATAGGACCAATAGGAACGGCCCCCCAGCAGCCGCAGCACAATGATTTGAGCATGGCTGAGTACATCTTCCGCGTAGGTATCAATGGTGAGCTGCTGTTGAAGCTGCAAGAGATTAGCAACCCGCAGATCAGGGAAATCCTCTGGCAATTCGTGAGTGGCTTTGGCGAGAACTTGAATATCGGTGTCGGCAGCGGTGAGAACCACTAGAGGGGCAGGGGTTTGCTCAATGAAGATGACCCCTTCGGTCCCTGCGTCCCACCCTCCGGGCATTGCGGCCAGACGGTGCATGGTTGTCTCCTGATACATTTTGATGTGGGGTGCTGAAATATCATAATGTGTTCGCCGCGCTTCATGTACTATCGGTCATTGCCATGAGCCACTTTTCACCCCAAGAACTACAGAGCTGGCAACAAGGGTTAGCCCAAGCCGACCGCCACAATATTTTTTGCCATTGCCGGAGTTGCGATCGCGAGTGGGTTGCCTCAAAACACTCGCCCTGCGAGTGCGGGAGTACTGATGTTGAATCCATTGCCTGCTGGCAGTTTCCAGATGGTTGAGCGGTTGAAGAGAGGGGCTTTGCGATCGCACCCAAAGGCAGGTATAAAGACTTCAATCCCCTAAAAGGTCTGTAATGACTCTATCTGCCAGCAAATTTGAAGGTTATGACGCTTTTTTAGAAGAGCTAAAGCAGCGAATAAGCGGCGCTCAGGTTAAGGCCGCACTATCGGTTAATCGAGAACTGGTCTTGCTCTATTGGCAAATTGGCCGCGATATTCTTGCTCGGCAGCAGCAGCAGGGCTGGGGGGCCAAGGTCGTCAACCAACTCTCTCAAGACCTGCGGCGAGATTTCCCAGAGATGAAAGGATTCTCTAGAACGAATCTCCTGTACATGCGGGCTTTTGCTGAAGCTTACCCTGACGAAGCAATTGTCCAGCAGCTTGCTGGACAAATTCCCTGGTTCCATAACTGCACCCTGATGGACAAGGTAAAAGACCCTGAGCAGCGGCGGTGGTATATCCAGCAAACCATTGAAAATGGCTGGAGTCGTAATGTTCTGGTGCATCAGATTGAGAGCAATTTATACCAGCGGCAGGGCGGTGCGATCACTACCTTTGATAGAGCGTTACCCAAGCCACAGTCTGATTTGGCCCAGCAGCTCATTAAAGATCCCTACTGCTTTGATTTTCTTAGTTTGGGCCAAGAAGCTCAAGAACGCGATCTAGAAAATGCCCTGATCGACCACATGCGCGATTTTCTGTTAGAACTCGGCGTGGGTTTCTCTTTTATGGGGAGTCAATACCCGTTGGAGGTAGATGGTACAGAATATCGTTTGGACCTGCTGTTTTATCATGTCCGGCTGCGGTGCTTTATCGTCATTGATTTGAAGATGGGGGCGTTTCAGCCAGAGCACAGTGGCAAGATGAATTTCTATGTGGCGGTGGTAGATGATCTATTGCGTCACCCTGATGATCAGCCGACGATTGGCTTGATTTTGTGTAAGTCAAAAAGCCGCACGACGGCGGAGTATGCGTTGCAGAATATTAATACTCCGATTGGGGTTTCGACTCACCAGTTGCCGGAGCCGTTGGAGAAAGGGTTGCCTTCTGTGGAGCGGTTGGAGCAGGAATTGGATGCGATCTCGATTACCCTGCTTACACAGAGTGCAAAGAGTCAGGACTGATCAACTCAATTTGCAGTCGTTTACCAACAATCGCAGCCGCCTTTTGCATCGTCTTGAGAGTAATGCTGGTATTCTCTGGGTCAAGAAGGCGATCAAGGGCAGCACGGCTAGTCTCCATGCGTTCCGCCATCGCTGTTTTATTGAGACCTTCTTTTTCCATTGCCTGCTGCACCTCCCAGGCGAGAACACGCTTAATCGCAGTGGCCTCGACGTCTTCTCGAATACCTTCCTCTTCAAGAAAGCTACTCAGGCTAGAGCCAATATTTTCCGGTTTCATATTCTCATTCCCCCTTCTTCCGTTTTAATGCTAGGTCGATATCCCGCTTTGGTGTCTTTTGTGTCTTTTTAATAAATGCATGGAGGAGAACCATCCGCTCATAGGCAATACAGAAAATTACTCTAGCAATACGGCGATCTGAAATGCTGCTCCGCACTTCCCATAATCCATTCCCAAGTGAGTGACACAATGGCATCCCAAGGGGCCAACCAAATTCTAGTGCCTGTAAATCCTCACCAACCCTGCGGCGATCTTCTGGGGCTAAATCCTTTAACCACTCCCGGACAGGCTCTGATCCTGCAACAGTTCGGTAAAAGGCAACGGTGAGACGCTTGTCACTGGGCATGAGTCTAATGTATCAAAAATGATGCGAATAAAAAGCCTTAACTGTTAGCAGATGCTCAGGGCCACTGTGATCGCTTTGCTGAAACGCACCCAAACGATCAATTTGTGCAACAACCTGTTGCACAAATTCTCTAACCCCCATGAACGCCAGAAAACCATTAGTCTGATTGACCTGACCTTGTTTATCGTTCATCCTTGGTTGAAGCTAGAATCCGAACTAGGCAATGAAGTCGGTCAGATAATCAGCGCAAGAAAGATAATAGTCCATGCCTGCGCTCTCCATCGGCAAGGTCTCAATAAATATAATCAGGGTTTTGGTTTAGTTAGGCCAAGGCTTGAAACAAGCCAGCCCAATCAATGTGATCGGGCCTCGAATTTTGATTGATGAGATCAAACACCTTGTTCTCTGTAATCGTTTCCGACAGACATTCAACAGCCGCGTTCGCCACATCTATCCGACTCGCTTCGCCAGAGAGCGTATCCCCTTGCCCCAAGACAACATCATATTGACCACCCGTTTTGGCCTGCAGCAGCGTATTGAGATCGTATGACGTATAGGGGCCATCAATCAGGCGTCCAGGGCGAATAATCGTATAGGGCAAACCCGATGAAACCACTGCAGTCTCTCCCTTCAGCTTGGCATCAAGCACCCCAAACGCATTGAGAATACTAAACGGAAACTGCTGACGGCGCAGAACCCCGCAAGACGAAATCAACACAAACCGCTGCAGCGTCCTGGGCGCAGCCTCAACTAAATGACGGACTCCCTCATCATCAACCTTCTGAGGGCTATTGCCAGCAATATCACCGTAGCGTTGCGGATTGCCGTAAATATCTAGCCAAGCCAGGGGATTGCTTGTATCAGTTGGAGTCGGGAACTGCCATCGCTGTGACGGGAATGCAGTGGTCCCAGTACAGCAAATGACGTGGGTCACACCTTCCACTGCTGCAGGGAGCGTTTCAGGATTGAGAATATCGCCTTGGACGGCCTGCGCTTTCCCGTCAAATAATCGTTCAGCCTTCGCAACATTGCGTGTCAAAGCCCGCACCGGAATACCTCGGTTAATGAGCTGCCCCACCGTAAGTTGTCCGACCCCGCCCGTGGCTCCAGCCACCAAGACCAGTGCCTCACCGAGAGAATGCGATTCTACTGCCATCATTTCTCCTTCAATCCCTAGGCTAAAATAAGGTCACTTACAAAGGCGATGCAAGCCTATGACCATTGCTCAATCCCCACTCACTTTACCGGATCACACTCAGCTCCCTGAGTCTGACGGTACCTTTGTGAAAAATTTTCAAGAGCATCCCCAGAGCCTCTTGCTGACCAGTGCCTTGCGCCCTATTTTGGATGTCCTCCACCCGGATAGACAGTATGCAATCGGCCAAGATTGCGGCATCTATTGGCAACTCACCGATCCACCAGAGCGGGGGGCAGAAGCACCAGACTGGTTTTATGTGCCTAATGTGCCACCTCTGTTGAACGGTGAACGGCGACGTTCCTATGTCCTGTGGAAAGAAATTATTGCTCCGTTGATTGCGATCGAGTTTGTTTCAGGCGATGGCTCTGAAGAGCGCGATACCACCTCGCCTTCAGAAGGAGATGCGGGGAAATTCTGGGTATATGAGCAGGCCATTCGGATTCCCTTCTATGCAATTTATGAGGTAGACAAAGCCTCCGTCGAGGTTTATGAAATGATTGGCAGTCGCTACCAGAAATGTATCCCCAACGAACGGGGCTATTATCCTATCCCACCCTTGCAGGCAGAATTAGGAATCTGGCAGGGGGAATACATGGGCCAAAATCTACCCTGGCTACGCTGGTGGGACCGTTCTGGAAAAATCTTACCCATCGCTGATGAGAGAGCTGACCGAGCAACCCTGTGGGCTGCTCATGAATCTCAACGAGCCAACCAGGAGGCTGAGCGGGCAAACCAAGAGGCCGAGCGAGCTAATCGTCTGGCCGCTAAGTTAAAAGAACTTGGTATAGATCCAGACTCAGTGTGAGTTGAGAGTCACTTGCTGTCCTGAAGGGGCTGAACTGATTTTTTGGTCTTTGCTTCCAGCTCTTCTAGTCGGCTTTTAAGGGTTTGGTTATCTTTTTTGAGCTGCTCGACTTCTTCTTGAACGGATTGAATGGCCTGACTAGAGCCTGCTTTTTTCTGAACTTTTTTGATGGCTTCCTCTGCCATGCGTTCGACTCGATTGTCCGAGGTTTGGTTGGCGAGACCCCGCAAAATACCGATAGCTTTAGGTGTTTCCATTTGCCCCAGTGCGGCCACAACAGAGACTTGCGTTAAAAAGAACGACTCGCCTGAAATCGCCTGCAAGCAATCCAAAATCCGCTGTAGATCCGCCGGTGATTGCCCAGACGAGATCGCGCCCAAGGCTCGAATGGTCGCTAAGCGGAGCGGCTGCGGAGTGCCGGAGACCGTTTGCTCTAGAGTTAAATCAAGAGCATCAGTAGAGGTCTTCATTTGACTAAGGCCAGAAATAGCCCCAGATCGCACCACTTCGTTCCAGCCAGATCGCTTCTTGAGGACTGACTTAAAGAGCTTGATCACCTTATCTTCTTTAGGCTTGTTTGCCAGTCCAGAACCAGCCAGTGTTCCAATTCCTCGAATCGCTGCGGCTTCAACGGTGTAGCTGGGGTCGCCTTTCTCCGCGATGGGTTTGAGCAGTTTGTAGCTGTTGGGGTGTTTGAGGGTTGCTATAGCATCCACAACTCCCCTCCTAACCCTGGCATCCTCATCCTTCAACCCTGGTTTCAACAGATCGAGGACTTGATCGAGCTGCAGCTTTGATAACTGCTGAGCTACCTCCACCCGAACTCCCCAAAACGAATCCTTTGTGAGCGCTTCTCCTAAAGCTTTAGCTGCTTCTAAGCCCCCCTTCTTCACCAACGCTACTGCCGCCGCAATGCGCGAGAGCGGATCAGGATCATGTTGAAGCTGAGCCTTCAACTCCGGTAGCGGATACTCAAGTGTGACCTGCTTGAGAAAATGATTACCCACATCAAAGCTTACAAAATCAGGCTTAGAAGGCAGCACCAAGTAAAAACTTTGCTCCGCTTCATGCACCCGCACCGTAAATGTCTGCTGCTCCACCTGGGGCTTCTTCTTGCCAGCAGACTTCGCCCAGCCAAATCCAATCGGGATCTTGAGATCAAAGAGTTCCTGATGCTTGGGCTTCTTCGGATCCGCTTGAGTTTGCTTCACCGTCACCTTGGCAAGGCTACTATCTGCATCCCAGCTATAGCTAACCGTATAGTCGGGATAGCCCCCTCGAAATACATACTGATCGAACAGGAACGCTAGGTTCCGTCCCGTTGCCTTATCAATAGCCCGAAGCAGATCGATGGTTTCCACCGTACTGTGGGCATTGTCTTGAACAAAGGTGTGAATCGCCTTCCAAAATAAGTCTTCCCCTAGCTCAGCTCTGAGCATGTGGT
>JBAUJD010000748.1:0-3537 GCA_049683515.1 Thermosynechococcaceae cyanobacterium
GAATTAGGGCGCATCCAAATGCTGGTAGGGACGACTCTCGCCTCACCCACACCAATGGAGCAGCAGCTTGATCAGGTGGGCAATCAACTCGTCTTTGTCTCTAGCGGTGTTTGCCTCGTCATCTTCGGCTTGGGCCTGCTGCGCGGCTACGGACTGCTGCAGATGCTGAGAACCTCCATCGCGCTGGCCGTGGCCGCTGTACCGGAAGGGCTACCCGCCGTGGCGACGACCACCTTGGCCTTGGGTATTTTAGAAATGCGCCGCCAAAAAGTTCTGATCCGTCGCCTGGAAGCCATAGAGGCATTAGGATCAATGCAATCTCTCTGCCTCGATAAAACCGGAACTCTGACTGAAAATACGATGTCAGTGGTGGAACTCTTTGCCGATAACCGCACGATTCAAATCCGTGATGGAGGTTGGCTCAATGGCGACCATCCCATCCAGCCTCTGCACTACGACGCCCTTCAGTTACTGCTCAAAGTTTTGGTTCTGTGCAATGAAACAGATGTGAATGGGACCAATGAACTAGAAAGTTTAGCTGGAACCTCGACGGAGAAGGCACTGATGGAGCTAGCGATTCGGGCGGGGGTTGATGTGGCTGATCTGCGGCGGACCTTCCCTCGGTTGGTGACGCAGTATCGGGGGTGCGATCGCAACTACATGGCAACCCTACACATAGCAAAGGAAGCCGATCAACATTTCATCGCTGTTAAAGGCAACCCCAATGAAGTTTTAAGGCTCTGCCAATGGCGACTTGAAGCAGGCACCCAAGTTGTTCTCAGTGACGCAGACCGACAAAGCATCGCAGACGCCAATAAACAGATGGCAGGCCAAGCACTGCGAGTCTTAGGCATCGCCTATTGCTTAACAAGCCATCACCCCAAAGACAAAACGGAGCCATTAATAGCCCCCAACACAATTATCTGGCTGGGGTTAGTCGGGATGACTGACCCGATCCGGCAAGGCGTAGATGGAGCGATCAAGACCTTCCATCAGGCTGGTGTTGACACAATGATGCTAACCGGAGACCAGCATCCAACCGCCTATGCAGTGGGTCAAACCTTAAACCTCAGCCAGGGCCAGCCCCTACAGATCCTAGATGCCAATATCCTTAACGAGAGTGATCTTAATCTGAGTGATTGTGCGGTTCATGGCTTTGCCCGCATCAGCCCCACCGACAAGCTGCAGATTGTCCAAGCCCTCCAGCAAGCCGGTCGCGTCGTCGCCATGACCGGCGATGGGATCAATGACGCACCAGCACTGAAAGCGGCAGACATCGGGATTGCAATGGGCAATACGGGAACTGATTTAGCTCGTGAAGTCGCAGACGTTGTACTAGCAGATGACAACCTTGCCACTCTAATCACGGCCATTAGCCGGGGCCGCACCATCTATAGCAACATCCGCAAGGCCATTCACTTTCTTCTTTCGACCAATCTGAGCGAAATTCTGGTTATGCTGCTGGCGACCGGAGCCGCTTTGGGACAGCCCTTGAATGCCCTTCAGCTTCTGTGGCTGAATTTAATCACCGATATTTTCCCTGGACTCGCCCTGGCTTTAGAGCCTCCCGAGGCCGGTATTCTCAATTTACCACCCCGCGATCCGAGCGAATCGTTGCTGCGAGCTACCGATCTTAAACGGATGTTATTTGAGGCGATGGTTATCTCCATCAGTGCATTGGCAACCTACCGTTACGCAGTTCATCAATATGGTCTCGGTCCCCATGCCACAACCCTTGGGTTCTTGAGTCTAACTTCAGCGCAGCTTCTCCACGCCCTGAGCTGCCGCTCAACCGCACTGGGAATTTTCAGCAAAGAGTCACTGCCACCGAATCTCTATTTGGCTTCAGCGCTAGCTTTCTCTTTCAGCCTGCAGTTTTTGGCACTGACGATTCCGGGACTGAGAACGTTGCTCAACATTAGCCCAATTAGTATTGAAGAGGGCTGTTTGATTGTCCTGAGTGCAGCGTTACCGCTATTAGTGAACGAAGCGACCAAAGGACTATTTCATCGAATGTTTGAGAGCAAACAACGCACTTTGAGTGACGACAACTTCGTTCCCAATTAATTTTTTGCTAGTGAGAGCTGGAGGGTAGCGGTTGTAGCTGCCCCTCATAAGTTCCTCAATATTTCTCTTTACCCTTTCAAGTAACTTGCTCATCCAAGTCTGATTCGAGGAAGCCTCATGAAAGTTGATTACTTGATTATCGGCAGCGGCCTATCGGCTTTAGTGTTTGGAGCACTGATGGCCCATGCAGGCAAAAAAGTACAAATTTTAGAATCCCACGAACACCCTGGCGGGTTCGGCCATACCTTTACGATGGCGAAGAAATATACCTTCAATGCTCAACTCCACTACGTCTGGGATTGCGGCGAAGGTCATGCGGTCAATCGCGTCTTGAAGCAGCTAGGACTCGATCAAGAGATTACCTTTGAGCGGTACGACTCCAATGGGTTCGATCACATGCGAATGCCCGGTTATGCCCTAAATATCCCCTCAGACTCATCGACATTGCTTGAGCGACTTGCTCAGCTTTTTCCTGAGCATCAACAGTCAATGCAGCGCTTTATCGACGAAGTGTACAAGGTGCGGGCGGGACTTAGAATTCTCTCTCCCCCCGTGCTGCCTTTAGAGGTGTTGCAGCATTTTGGAAAGGCCGCGACCGCAGGACGATATTTGAACAGCACTTTGCAGGATGTTTTCGATCAATTTAAGTTACCGGTCGCTGCGCAAACGCTGTTGGCGTTGCAGTGGCCTGATTTTTTGCTACCCCCCAACCAGCTTTCTTTTTATGCCTGGGTGATTCTGTTTACGAGCTATCAAGAAGGAGCGTTCTATCCCACCCAGCATTTTGAGGCCGTCATCAAAACTCTTGTGAAGACGATTGAAGACCAGGGTGGTCAGGTGTTACTCAATCAAGAGGTGGTGAACTTTTTGGTCGCGGACAAGACAGTACAGGGTGTTCAAGCCATCGATCGCATCACCCATAAAACCCAAGACTTCACGGGTGACACCGTCATTTGCAACATAGACCCGAAGAAAGCGGCCAAGATGATCGGTATCGAACAGTTCTCTAAAAAAGTCCAGAAGCAGTTGGGCTATGACTATTCGCCTTCAAACTTCATGGCCTATTGCGTCGTTAAAGATCTAGATCTGCGGGACTACGGGTTTGGGAAGTGGAACACGTTCCACACTGAACACGACAACCTCAATGAAGCCTTTGAGCAGATGTATGTTCACCATGATTTTTCAAAGCCCAGCTTTGCCATCACCACCCCAACCCTGCTGACAGATGCTCAGCGAGATTGCCCTGAAGACTGCCAGATCATTGAGTTTTTGACGGTGGCAAACTATGACTATTTTCGAGAGCTGCAAGGAAGCGATCGCAAACTCTATACCCAGAAGAAAGAAGAGATTTTAGAGCACCTTCTCGATGTTGTCGAAGCGCATTACATTCCAAACCTGCGCGAACATCTCGTTTTTAAGATCACCGGCAGTCCCACAACCAACGAGCGCTTTTGTGGCTGTCCTCAAGGG
>JBAUJD010000749.1:0-3837 GCA_049683515.1 Thermosynechococcaceae cyanobacterium
AATACAAAACTGGGAACGAAGGTGTCCAGATTTTTCTATGAGAGTGCGATCCCTTTCACAGCCTATGATCTACGCCATAGCTACGCGCGTAGATGCTTTGAGTTTGGGTGTGCTCCTGACTTAGGAGCCAAGTTGATGGGGCACTCCGTTAGTACCCACTGCAAGATTTACCGGGCCTGGATTGGTGAAGCGGTCTATCGTCGAGCATATGAGGCGTTGATTAATCAAGAACACCGTCCCCTTCCGCCTACCTAAACGCCGCTGGAGTTGCTAGGGCAACTCGAACAGCCGTGAGGTTGATTTTGATCACGCGGTAGACTGAGCCTTTCCGTCGAGCGTCAACCCAGTGAGTTCCCTCTTGCCACTCACCGGATTCAATGCGTCGGAGCATGGAACTGCGGCTGAAGCCTTTGCCCAACTGACGGGATGCTTCGCCTAGCGTGACTAACTCCGCGTTATTGGGAATGATTGGTTTCTGTTTACGGTTCATGATTGTCGATCCTTATCTATGGCATTCTCAGGTCAGGTAGCGAATAGCCCATTGTTCATGGGCTGCGAGTCCTCTTTTGTAGGTGTTGCTCTTCAATTTGATGAGTATGGACCCACTGCTGAGCCTTGACCGTGGCCATGCCATTCTCAATCGCCATGACATGCAGATCTTTTCCCCAGCAAGTCACATTCATGACTCCATCTGGACCTCGATAGCGGCATACATCGCCAACTTGGATCGCTGAATAGTGAGAGGTTGGAGGTCTGGCTTGTTGAGACTGGTTCGGCTTTGTGGTGACAACGCTTACGCCATTATGCTCAAATCCCCCTTCAGATTGGGGTTCTAGCATTTTCTGACTTGGTGACAGTTGGGTGACAATGGGCTGTTTTGTGGTGACAACCGGACAATTTTTGGTGACAGTTAGGGCTTCTGTGGTGACAGTTGGGGAAGAGTGACCATTGGAATATGCAGATCTTTCCTGCATCTGCCCAATAGTGGTGACAGTCTCTCGATAGTCTTCAAAAACCGGGTTGCTGTCACCATGCCAGTGGTTGCTGTCACCAAATTTAAGGATATTGTCACCAGTTTGGGGGGCGTTGTCACCAGCTTTGGAGACAGCACTATCAGAGCGCAAAACCTTTATTTCTAGGCGATTACCCTCGTTACGGGGGACCGCTAGGCCCATTGTCACCAACTCTTGCATCAGGACTCTTATTTGATCGAGAGGCATTTTGCGATCGCACACCGCTCTCCCCCGATAAATATCCCTAGCCGTCACCCATCCCTTACGTTCTGACAGAGCTAAAATCTTGCAATAGTTGGGAGCCAGATCCCCTTCTAAAGCATCCCCTTCACTGTGGATTAGCTTCACTTGGCCCAAGTAGAATTTGCTGAGGTTGATAGCTGCCTGCATGGTCTCCGCCGATATCTGTTCGCTGGGAGTTTGAACTGCGATCGCAGCATTTACACAATGAAGAAGCAGCGCCAGGATGCCCGTATCACTTTTGATCTTGGCAAAGACGGCTCGTAAGCTCTGCCTCACCTCTGCGAGTCGTAACTGATCGAGTTCGTTGTACCAGTTGATGTACAGCCTTCTGGCTTCGGGACTGAGGCGGTAAGTTGTAGGTAAACAATCTGTCAAGCGATTGTAGGTGCCATAAAGTAGGCCCGAAATATCCAAATGGATTGCCTGCTCAGGATAGGGAGCAGCTTGAATAGGTAGGAAACACCAGAGGAATCTAGCCCACTGCCCCGAGGGATCAGAGAAGTCTCCCATCAAAGATCGCAACGTATCTGGCTGAGTGCTGCCAGTGATGGAGTAGGCAGACCGAGCAATAAATAAACGCTTCCCCCCTGCCCGGTCTACTTTCTGAGCGCTTCCGTCTCGACCGGAAAGCAATGACTCTTTATCCGCACCGCGACCATTGCGATATTGGTTCTGGCCTCGAATCAGGCCCGACAGCTCATCAAACCAGCCGACGAAACCAGCGTTAGGCTGATTGGCCTGGATTTGCACCACGGCTTCACGGGTGGCATCGGTAGTGAAATAATCTCGGGGTTGAGGCTTTGCTGGTGGTGGGCGGTCTGAATCCTTGGTGGTTCGGCGCTCCTGCTCCCAATCCTCTAGATCTGCTTGATAGACCTGTTCTGCTTCTGCCTGAAGGCGGAATAGAGGCTTAAGAATGGTTTTCTGAGCCGGACTTTTGCCAGTGCCGCTCTCCGCCACGATGCCAGTGTAAAGAATGGGATACACGTTATGCTCGGTTCCGCAGTTCAACTCTAACTCCGTGCCCACAGGTAATAAGCTCCCGACGACGGGTAAGAGAGTGGTCAACATCGCCATACTGGTGGTGCCCATCCAGTGAGCCAGTTGGTCTAGAGGTCTAGCTAAAGTTGGATGTAGATAGTGGCTTAGGTGAGGTTGATAGTTTGAGAGTCGCGTGAGGTGACTGATTTCACCTTTAACCTCTTGTCTGGTCTGCTGATGTTCCAGATCCCGCTGAATACTATTGACTAAGGCCCAGAGAGTCCGTTCTGGCTTGTTGATGGCTGTAGCCCACAGCATTATCTGAGCCGTAAGCTGTGTCTCTGTAGGAGCATCCAGAAGGAACTGGCGAATTTGAGTTTGCAGATCCTCCAGGGTGGGCGCTGTCTCATTTGCTTGTGGGTCTGCAGCACGATTTCTCTGAATGCTTTCAGATGGCTGATGTCGGAGTTGCCGCCATTGCCAACCTTTGATGCAGCCTTCAATTTGCTCGGGTGAGAGGCTGGGGCCGGGATTGTCTTTGAGTGCTGATTTCCAGATGCGATCGCAATCCTTCTCGCTCAATGGAGGGGCACACCGTTGACAGAACTCCATCAAGATTTGCTGAGGGTCGCCAGAATAGCTTTGGTAGATATGCTTCAGATAATCAGCTGTACCTAAGAGGTCTCGGGCAAGTTTGGCACCTGTATTATCTCGATTTCCTTCATGAACGCCGGATAGCAGGTTACGGCTGGCCTTGCTTAAGCAGTTGGTCAGAGGGACTACAGCATTGATGGGTAGCTGAAAGTGGCGTTCAAACTCCGTCCAGTTCAGAGACAATGGCTGTGTTTCAGCTTGCATCTGCTGAATCACCCATTGAGGTGCTTCGGCAATTTGGCATTCAGAAAAACTTTGCCCTGGTAGATATTGATAAGCTCCGGTCATGGGGTGATGGCCGATGACAACTGACTGACAGCCATCCCAGCGAAATTCCAGCAGCTCTTCAGGTGTGTCGGTCTTCAGCTTCCGGGTCGTGAGCTGGCCTTGATCTTGTTTCGGCACTCGGTAGAGAAGCTGATATCGTCCCGGTCTACCAGAGGTGACACCGACTGTTTTGGGCAGTGCTTCAGCGAGAGTCGTTTCAGATAGGGTCTCAATGAGGAGATCGCAAGATTCTCCATCATGATCCAGAAACAACAGACCTCCCGAAGGACAGCCACACAGAACACCCACAGCTTTGCACCGCCCTGCAGAAATCTCTACTCGAAGCTGAGCTTTGCTGAGAGGCGTCTTCTGCCAGTGGGGAAGATAAGGAGCCTTATTCCCGCCGACAGCCACCAATGACAAATCATCCGGCAACGCTGCCAGATGTTCTAAGAGAGAAGCGGAATCCATCGCAAAAGCCGATTAACCGATCACAAACAAGAACATCTGTACTATAACAGAATTGACACAAATCTTTAGCGTTTTTGGTGACCAAACGGTCACCATTTTGTTGATTTTTGTTGCAGCCTTTTGTAAGCTCAAGATAGGTCGTGGTGCATTGAGGAAATACGATGGCTCGGCAAACTGAAGATGTGATTTCTGGCGATCGCCTATCTAC
>JBAUJD010000750.1:0-6134 GCA_049683515.1 Thermosynechococcaceae cyanobacterium
AACCTGCGCAGCTATGACTTCATCTCACAGGAAGTCAGAGCGGCAGAAGATCCTGTGTTTGAGACGTTCTACACCAAGAATATTCTGCTCAATGAATGTCTAAGAGCCTGGATGGCTCCTCAAGACCAGCCCCATGAAAACTTCATCTTCCCTGAGGAGGTACTACCGCGTGGTAACGCTCTCTAATACTGCTGGTTATGACCGGCCATCGACAGGCTTTGCTTGGTGGGCAGGTAATGCTCGTCTCATCGAAGTCTCAGGTCGCCTACTGGGTGCCCACGTTGCCCACGCTGGCCTGATTGTCTTCTGGGCCGGTGGTATGACGTTGTTTGAAACAGCTCACCTCATCCCTGAAAAGCCTCTGTATGAACAGGGCTGTATTTTGATCCCTCACATTGCGTCCCTGGGTTGGGGCGTGGGTGCTGGTGGTGAAATTATTAGTACTTTTCCTTTCTTTGCCGTGGGTGCAATTCACTTGATTGCCTCCTTTGTCTTAGGCTTGGGCGGTACGTATCACGCAATTCGTGGGCCTGAAGCCCTCGAATATTCCAACTTCTTCGGTTACGACTGGGAAGACAAGAACCAGATGACCAATATCCTGGGTTATCACCTGATCATTCTTGGGATTGGTGCACTGCTCCTGGTTGCTAAAGCAATGTTCTTCGGTGGACTCTACGATACTTGGGCACCCGGTGGTGGGCAGGTCCGTGTTGTGACCAATCCGACCTGGAGCTTTGGTGTCTTTTTGGACTACATCACCCGCTCACCGTTCGGTGAAGAGGGCTGGATTGTCAGCGTCAATAACCTAGAAGATATTGTCGGTGGCCACATTTGGGTTGGCGTTCACTGTATCGCTGGTGGCATTTGGCACATTCTTACCAAGCCTTGGGGCTGGGTCAAGAAAGCCTTTGTCTGGTCTGGTGAAGCATATCTGTCCTACAGCTTGGGCGCGCTTTGTGTCTTTGGCTTTATCGCAGCCTTCATGGTGTGGTTCAACAACACCGTTTATCCTAGCGAATTCTACGGTCCCACTGGTCCAGAAGCGTCTCAGGCTCAGGCTCTGACCTTCTTGATCCGTGACCAACGATTGGGTGCTAACGTTGCTTCGGCACAAGGCCCCACTGGCCTAGGTAAATATCTGATGCGTTCTCCCACTGGCGAGATCATCTTCGGCGGTGAGACCATGCGTTTCTGGGAATTCCGTGGTCCTTGGCTAGAGCCACTCCGTGGTCCTAATGGCCTTGATCTCAACAAACTCAGAAATGATATTCAGCCTTGGCAAGCTCGCCGTGCGGCTGAATATATGACCCACGCACCTTTGGGTTCTCTAAACTCAGTGGGTGGTGTAGCCACTGAAATTAACTCGGTGAACTACGTGTCACCACGGGCTTGGTTGGCGACCTCTCACTTCGTTCTAGCCTTCTTCTTCTTCATCGGTCACCTCTGGCATGCAGGTCGTGCACGGGCTGCCGCCGCTGGATTCGAAAAAGGGATTGAGCGTAGAACTGAGCCTGCCCTGTCTATGGCTGAGTACGAGTAAGAGGAATACATCCCAATTTCTCATTGCTTAGACTTTTAATTAGCTCCTGTCTCTGTTTGAGGCAGGAGCTTTTATCTATTCGATTTACAATAGAGACCAAACTGCTCATGAGGTCTGCATCAACATGCGGGAATCTGACTTAACGGATACGCTTCGCTGGACAGCAACGGCTGAAGCTAAACTCAAAAATATTCCTTACTTCGCCCGAACTCAGGCAAGGCAGCGCATTGAGGCACTTGCACGGGAAGCAGAGCTGGAGGTGGTGACCAGTGAGCTGGTTGAGCAAGCGCGTTTAGAGTTTGGTCAATAATTGATGTATCCATTGCGGTCCCACTCAAAACATAAATCTGAATCAGGAAATCCCTATGGCTCAAAGCTTTTCGCCGACTATCCCGGTTGATAATGTTAAGATTGTAAACATATCGCTTTGCTATCTGGGCTAATACGGAGGCGGCTCAATCCGTCACAGACGTCGCCGTTGTTAAGACCTAGCGATCTTCTTTAGATTAAATTCTCGTTGACTTAAATCATGCTGAAAACAATTCTGGGCGACCCCAACAAACGCAAGCTCAAGAAGTATCAACCCGATATCGTTGAGATTAACTTGTTGGAGGAAGAGATCCAGCCTCTTTCAGACGAAGCGCTACAGGGTAAAACTACCGAATTTAAGCAACGAATCGAGAAGGGGGAATCTTTAGATGCACTTCTTCCTGAAGCCTTTGCCGTGGTTAGAGAGGCATCTACACGGGTTCTCGGTCTTCGACATTTTGATGTGCAGCTTCTGGGCGGCATGATTTTGCATGATGGTCAGATTGCTGAGATGAAGACCGGTGAGGGTAAAACCCTTGTCTCAACGCTGCCTTCCTATTTGAATGCACTCTCTGGTAAGGGAGTGCATGCAGTGACGGTTAATGATTATCTCGCTCGTCGAGATGCAGAGTGGATGGGGCAGATCCATCGTTTTTTGGGACTCAGTGTAGGTCTTATTCAGCAGTCGATGCAGCCCTACGAACGTCAGAAAAATTATGCCTGTGATGTCACCTACGCAACGAATAGTGAGCTAGGCTTCGACTATCTGCGTGACAATATGGCGACCTCTATGGCAGAGGTGGTGCAGCGCCCCTTTAACTACTGCGTTATTGATGAAGTAGACTCCGTTTTGATTGATGAGGCTCGTACGCCGCTCATTATTTCGGGTCAGGTCGAGCGCCCTACTGAGAAGTATATGGAGGCGGCAGAGGTTTCCAGGACACTCCAAAATGAAGAACATTATGAAGTTGATGAGAAAGCCAGAAACGTTGTTCTAGCAGATGAGGGCTTTATTGAAGCAGAGAATCTACTTAAGGTTGACGATCTTTTTGACCCCAATGATCCCTGGGCGCACTATGTGTTTAATGCCATTAAGGCCAAAGAGCTGTTTATCAAGGATGTCAACTATATTGTTCGCGGTGGCGAGATTGTCATTGTCGATGAGTTTACCGGACGAGTGATGCCGGGGCGGCGTTGGAGTGATGGTCTACACCAAGCGATTGAGGCCAAGGAAAATGTTGAGATTCAAAATGAGACTCAAACCTTAGCAACGATTACTTACCAAAATATGTTCTTGCTCTATCCCAAATTAGCTGGGATGACCGGAACCGCCAAAACAGAAGAAGCTGAGTTCGAGAAGATTTACAAGCTAGAAGTCACGATTATTCCGACGAATCGGAATAACCAGCGCCGAGATATTCCTGATGTGGTTTACAAGACTGAGCCAGCAAAGTGGCAGGCGATCGCATCTGAGTGCGCCGAAATGCATGAAGCAGGGCGTCCGATTCTGGTGGGTACCACTAGCGTCGAAAAATCAGAGGTTCTTTCTAAGCTACTGCTAGAAAAAGAGATTCCCCATAACTTGCTCAACGCGAAACCTGAGAACGTCGAGCGAGAATCTGAGATTGTAGCCCAGGCCGGTCGAGGCGGAGCCGTCACTATTGCCACCAATATGGCCGGTCGAGGCACTGACATCATCCTCGGCGGTAATGCCGACTATATGGCTCGCCTCAAGGTGCGCGAATACTTTATGCCGCGCATTGTGCAGCCCGAAGATAACAACCCCATGTCAATGCTACAGGTCGGTGTCCAAGAAGCCGCCACCGGCCAGGGCTTTGGTGAAGGCGCAGCGCAGCAGACCGGGATGGCACGCAAAACCTGGAAAGTTTCACCTGAAATTTATCCCACTGAACTGTCTCCAAAAACCGAAGAGCTACTCAAAAGTACGGTGGCTTTTGCAGTCAAGCAACTAGGTGAGCAAAGCATTCCTGAACTACAGGCCGAAGATATGCTGGCCGTTGCCTCGGAAAAAGCACCCACAGAGGATCCCGTCATTCAGAAGCTGCGGGAAGCCTACAACCAAGTTAAAGGTGAGTATGAAGCACTCACCAGCGCAGAACATAACCGTGTTGTTGAACGCGGTGGCCTGCACGTGATCGGGACCGAGCGGCACGAATCCCGGCGGATTGACAACCAGCTTCGGGGACGAGCTGGGCGTCAGGGTGACCCCGGTTCTACGCGGTTTTTTCTGAGTCTTGAAGACAACCTGCTGCGGATTTTTGGGGGCGATCGCGTCGCGGGCCTCATGGATGCCTTCCGCGTTGAAGAAGATATGCCCATTGAATCGCGCATTCTCACCGGTAGTCTAGAGAACGCCCAGAAGAAGGTTGAAACCTATTACTACGACATCCGTAAGCAGGTGTTTGAGTACGACGAGGTGATGAATAATCAGCGCCGTGCGATCTACGCGGAGCGCCTCAGAGTTCTGAAAGGTGAAGACCTCAAGGAAAAGGTGATTGAGTATGCCGAGCGCACGATGGATGACATTGTGGGAGCTTACGTCAATCCAGAACTGCCGCCGGAAGAGTGGAATCTAGGCAGCATGGTGGAGAAAATCAAGGAATTTGTCTATCTGCTTCAAGATCTGGAACCCAGTCATTTTGAAAATCTATCTCTGCCAGAGATGCAGATGTTTCTCCATGAGCAGGTGCGCATTGCCTACGATAAAAAAGAGGCCGAGGTGGATCAGCTCCAGCCAGACCTGATGCGTCAGGCCGAGCGATTTTTTATTCTGCAGCAGATTGATACCCTCTGGCGTGAGCACCTTCAACAAATGGATGCTTTGCGGGAAGCGGTAGGCCTGCGGGGCTATGGACAGCAGGATCCACTCGTGGAATATAAGAGTGAAGGCTATGAGCTGTTTTTAGAGATGATGATTGCGATCCGCCGTAACGTTGTTTACTCCCTGTTCCAGTTCCAGCCCCAGATGGAGGCAGATAAGCAGGCTGAGGCTCGTGCGGCTGCAGTGGCTGTGGCCGGAGATGATGATTCTGACGTGATCGAGGCAAGCTTTACCGATGGCTAGAGCCATGATCTAAAGCGATAGGAGAAGAAGCGATGACGGTTGCCGTGGAGAGAAAAATCTGGACAGATGAAGCCTTTATGGCGCTCTCGCGTGATGGACATCGCTATGAACTCGTAGACGGAGAGCTGATTGATATGGGCAACTCTGGAATGGAGCATGGCGATATCGGCTCTTTTTTGGGGGGCTTGCTGGCAATTTATGTTCGCAAGCACAAGCTAGGTGCAGTGTGTGACTCTAGTACAGCTTTCAACGTCAAGAACGGTAATAAGCGCTCCCCGGATATTTCCTTCGTTGCCAGAGAACGGTTAGTAGGGTTGAAGCGTCCGCCACGTGGATTTTTTCAGGGTGCCCCCGATCTCGCGGTTGAGATTCTTTCCCCGAATAATACGGTGGAGGAGATTCACAAAAAGATTGTGGAGTATTTCGATAATGGCACCCGGCTAGTGTGGGTGATTCATCCTGACGAGAAATATGTGCTGGTCTATCATGGGCCGGAACCCGATGGATTCTTGAGATCGCAAGCTCAATTAGAGGGTGAAAACATCGTGTCCGGCTTCTCTGTGACAGTCTCAGAACTATTTGAAGAATGGGATTTTTAGATTTAAGCTCCTTATTTCTCCGCACCTCCGGTGACAGACTGGAGCCGATCTGCAGCCATTTTACGAACCTGCGCCTTCAGCTCATTGGTGGGAGCGCTCTGCTCGGCTTGAGTAAAGAGTGCCTTTGCTTCTTCAATTTCACCTCTTTTGAATAGAAGGTCTGCTTTACCGGTTAGGGCCAGTACATGATCAGGAACCTGGCTGAGAATTTTATCGTAGATGGCTTCTTCTTTTTTGGGTTGATTGGTAATCAGGTACAGTCCGGCCAACTCTAACCATCGGTCAACATTCTCTGGTTCTTGCTGAGCCAACTGTTCTCGCAGGGGAATGGATTGTCGATATTGCTGCCGTCCTTCGTATGTTGCAGCAAGCTGACTCAGGGCTTCAACATTATTAGGATCGCGGCGGAGTGCCTCTTGATAGGGACGAAGAGATGGATCCGATGACAGAGGTGTGCCTGACGGGAGCAACGCTCGAACACTCCCAAACAAACCCGCAATAATAGCTAAGCTACCCAACCCCGCCAACAGTCGTGGTCGCAGGGACCGATTCAATCTAGGGTTTGATTTTGAGACATCTTGATTGGACAACACCCCTGCCA
>JBAUJD010000751.1:0-8982 GCA_049683515.1 Thermosynechococcaceae cyanobacterium
GCTCTTGGCTTTGCTGTTGCCGCTCCGCATCATGCGGTTAGCGAAGGTATAAATCAAATAGGTAATCTGCACTAGCGTGGCGGCCAACGTCATCACGGCAAAGTCCCAATGGACGATGTGACCTAGCTCGTGGGCATACACGGTGGCAACTTCGTCATCATCGAGGTAGGTGAACAGGCCGCGACTGACGACAAGACGAGCGGTGTTGGGCAGCGATCCGTAGGTAAAGGCGGTGGGGTTCTCGTCTTCGATGATGCCGATACGGGGCATTTTGAGGTTGCGTTCGGCGCAGACGCGCTGCAGTACTTGGCTGCTTTCAGGACTCAGGTGCTCTAGCTCCATCAGTGAGATCCAGTGGGTTTTGTACAGCCACTTCTGGGACAGATCCATCAAAAACGGAGACAGAAAGAAGACGACAGCGTTGAACAGGAGGGCGAGGGTGGTTGCGATCGCAAGTCCAATCCCTGGACTGCTGCTCTCAGTAATCAAGAGCAGCCCCAAACACAGCACCATCACCATGCCAAAGAGCAGACTCAGCGTTACGCCTGATGCTAACGCTAAGTTCCCGGCAACGCTGGATAGGGCGACTTTGGCCCCCACTGCAGCAGCACGACCAGCTTTACGGGAAGCTGAGACCCCTTGGGGCGGTACTGGCGGCGGCATTGTCGGTGCCGATACTGGAGGAGATGCAGCGGCAGCGGCCCTCGGTGGAGCGGGTGGGGGATTATTGCTAGGGGTTGGGAGCGGCAGCTCTTGCATAACCTGCTGCGCCCACTGCTGCACTTGCGGGTTATCGCTGGTGGCTAAGGCTTGGCAGAGTGCGCGCGCCCGATCGTTTTGCCCATTGCCTTGATAGGCCTCGACGAGGTGCATTTGAGCTTGCAGATAGGGTTTAGAGCCTGGGTCTGTTTCTTGCAAGAAGGCTTCTAAGGTCTGTACGGCCTGTGGGTACTGACCTTGCTTGAGGGCATCCATGCCTAAGCGAAGTTTGTCTGGAAACGCTGCCATCGTGATGACCTCTACCTACTCAACGGCTTTATCTAATGCTGGAATCTGATTTAGCTCTATTTAATGAAATAAACACAACTCTTTCTATTCTGGAATCAAAAAATATCAATGCCCAGCTTGACTTAATTAAAAGTGATGTTTGAGAGTCTTTTGAGAGTAGCGAACGCAGCTTTCAGACACACTGATCTTGATCACAGGCCGATGAGGTGAACCGCACAACCGATCTATCGCTCAAGCTGAGCCTGTAGCTGCACGCCAAACTCCGTTTCAAAGCAAAGTTTTTTATAGGTAAGACTCCACAGCTCTAGCTCGCAGTCTTCTTCGGGGTGATTAGATTGCACATGAAGCGTCAGTTTTTTCTCTTGCGAATCATAGTCGCACCGCACTGCAGAGACTGCGCCAACCTGACGGCGATCGAGACCCGTTGCCAACTTCAGCATGGCGCTCAGATGATCGACGGTCTGGCGCTGGGATTTATTCACCAAATTTTGATAATTTTGATGCCGTTTTTTGGGTGGCCCTTTGCGGTGGTAGCGGGCTAAGTTCGCAATCACTTCAATCTCGGTATCGGTGTACCCCAGCAACCCACCGTTGCGAATTAAATAATAGGAATGTTTATGGTGCGCCGAGTGGCTGACAAAGTGGCCGCAGTTATGCAAAATGGCAGCGGCCCACAACAGGTCGCGCTCTTCAACAGTCCACTCATGCAAAACGCCCTGAGTCTGGTCAAATAAACTGAGGGCAAACTGGGCAATCCGCTGGGCCGCTTCTACATCGACGCCATACTTATGGGCTAAATTCAAGACGCTTCGTTGTCGAATCGATCCCTGAAATCGGAGGCGATCTTCGATTAAACCCTGATTAAGCATCCAATCGACAATCATGCCTTCTCGGAGCGCCCGCTCACAGGCCATGATCGAGTCAAGTCCTAATAAGCTCATTGCTTCTTGCAGAACAACGGCACCGGCCACGATAATCTCGGCACGGCGCTCTGACATGCCCGATATTTTGCAGCGATCGCCATAGTTTAGCTTGCGAAGACGACGAGTCAGTTTCTTCAGCTCTGCTAAGGTGAGCCGGTAGCCGTGGAGTGAGGCCGGACAGGCTCCGAGGGTTTCGCAGGCATGGAGGTGAACCAGACTTTCGATGGTTCCAGAGGTACCAATTAAGCGGGGTTGCTCGTTGGGTTGAAGTTGCGATCGCAACTCCTCCACCGTCCATTCCAGCTTGCCCCGCACGTAAGCCTGCAGACGCTCAAACTCTAAGGTACTAACCGGATCGGTGGTGATGAAATCCTCGGTGAGCCGCACAGCCCCCACCTTCGTACTGCTCAGGTAGCGGGGTTCTCGTCCGTCTCCTAAAATCAGCTCTGTAGAGCCGCCACCAATATCTATTATGACGTGGGGCTGGTTATCAAACTCAACGCCGGAGAGCACCCCTAAATAAATACGGCGAGCCTCTTCGGGGCCAGAGATTAGGTTGACCTTAAGACCCAGTTCAGTCTCGACCGCCTGAATAAAGGTGCCACCGTTGGGCGCTTCTCGCACCGCACTGGTGGCAACCGCAATCATTTGATCAACCTCTAGACCCCGCGCAATTTCTTGGCAACGTCGCAGGGCTGAAATCGCTCTTACCGTTGCTTCAGGAGTAAGGTTGCCGGTGTCGGGGCAGCGCTCACCGAGCCGCACGGTACTTTTTTCGGCATCAATAATGTTGAAGGCGGGCAGATCAGGATTGATCTTGACGACCACCATGTGAATAGAGTTGGTGCCAATATCAATGGCCGCTAACGTCCGCACTTCTCGTGATGGCTGAGGGCTGTTGAGGGGTCGAGAATCATGCCTATCGATCTGTGCAACCATCGCCGCTTCCTTAACCCTGACTAAACCTAAGCACGGTTGAAACTATCACCTTAGTTCTACAATGCCCCTGTTCTGTCCCAGCAGCAAGTATCAAAATATTTTCGCTACCAAAAAGTGACCTAATTCCTTAAGGAAATCTGGTAAATAGGATTATGCTTTGCCTCAATAGATCGTTTTATCGGTACGATCTTCAATATCAGCCGTTTTTTCAGCCAGCTTCAACTTATGGACTTCAAAACCGTTCTCTTGGGCCTTACGCCTTTTTTTATCACCTTCTGCCTATTCTTTGGCACGAAGAATGGTTTCTATGACTCAGACGACTACCACGGTAATGGTTCAGCCCATGAATCAAAGCCTTAACGATGACTTCCATTCCAAAGCCAGTGAGTGCATCGCCTACCATCCGTTTAAAAACCTGTGCCCAGACGCTAGGATTGCAGGCCATTGAGCGCCATATATTCCTTTGTGCCGACGCGACAAAGCCCAAATGCTGTGACTTAGGTGCTAGCCTAGACGCCTGGGACTACTTGAAAAAGCGATTGAAAGAGCTAGGTCTAGATCGTCCTTCTGCTGAGCGCCCCGCCTGTATCTTTCGCACCAAAGCCAACTGTTTACGGGTCTGCCAACATGGACCCATTATGGTGGTTTACCCCGATGGCGTTTGGTATCACTCTGTCACGCCTGCTGTGATTGAACGCATTATTCAAGAGCACCTGCTCGGCAACCAGATTGTCCAAAACTATGCCTTTGTTCATCACCCTCTGCCCTCGCCAACGTTAGACGGTGTGTAATCACAAGGTTCTTCCTATTACCCATCAACCAATGACCCGGCCAACCCCCTGAGCAAAACAGTGACAAACACTAAGTTGAGAAAAAGCCAGTCAGCAGCAGTGGTAGTAGAATCAGCACGCCGATAATCAACAGCAGCGTACCGGGATCAATGGGGATGATATTTTTCGCCAGCCTCTGATTATTCTCAAATTCCTTAGGATCCGTAAGCCGACGCTGACCTTTGTTCTGGGAGGGATTTCCCTTCATTTGATCAGACATGGCAGACCTCTAACGATGACTATCTATAACCTAACAGCATCTGATCACCGCCCTAATATCTCTCAATATCGGGGGCGTGATGTCTAACTGTCCTCGCTGTCAGCAGACACTCAAAGGTGGTGTCACCACCTGCCCCCGTTGTGGCATGGAGGTGACGGCTTACGGCCATCCGGGTATTCCGCTTCATCGATCTGGTTCTGATGCCTATTTGTGCGAAACCTGCGTCTATGAACAGGACGATAGCTGTAGCTTTCCGCAGCGCCCTGAAGCGATCTCCTGCACGCTGTATCGAGACTATCGCAAGCCGATGCCCCAGCGGAAGACTAAGCAGCAGCGAGGGTTTTCATTAGATGCGCGATCGCAACTGTGGCTCCTCGCCATTCTCTGCCTCATTGGCGTTGTGATTCTACTGGCTCGATAGCGGCGCACCTAAGCAGAGGTCGTTGAGATTTCAGTGAGTTCTGTATTGGGTTCAAGCTCAATGGTTTCAGGAGCGAGGGCAATAGCCTCTTCGCGATACACATTCAGATCAAACCAGAACGTCGTTCCAGTGCCGACTTCACTGACAACATGCATCTTAGAGTGGTGCTTATCGATAATGTTATTGACAATCGATAGCCCTAAACCCGTCCCCTCTAAAGTATGCACTCGATTTTCGACCCGATAGAAGCGGTCAAAAATAGCCGGTTGATCCTCTACCGCGATGCCAATTCCAGTATCAGATACCTCAACCCGCACTTGCTCTGGTTCTGTATCTTGGGGCTTCAGGCAATAGGCTCGTACCGCCACTCGTCCACCCGTAGGAGAAAACTTGAGCGCATTGCCCAATAGATTAGTGAGCACCTGCAAGAGCAAATCATAATTGCCCCACACCGCAGGCAAATCGGATTCAATCTCTTGGATGAGTTCAATATTTTGATCGCGAGCATTGAGCTGACAGGTTCGCATGGTTTGCTCCACCGGCTGAGTAATATCAACACCCTCTAAGCGGTACTGCTTACCCGACTCTAAGCGAGAGAGATCGAGCACATCATTCACGAGTCGGGTGAGGCGATCGGTTTCGTGATTCGCGGTGCCTAGAAATTCACGCCGATCTTCATCACTGAGATCGTCACCATATTCATGGAGCGTTTCAATAAAGGACTTAATATTGAATAAAGGGGTTCGCAGCTCATGGGAAATATTGCTGATGAATTGACTCTTGGCTTCGTTTAACTCCACCTCACGAGTAATATCCTGCACCGTCATCGCGATGCCCTTCGCCTTTTCACGGGTCTGATCAAGCACAGTAGTCAACACAATTCGCACCGTCTTTTCAGATGGCTCATGGAGAAAAATCCTGAATTCTCCACCCTCACCCTCGCCTCTCGCGCTGTGGTAGAGCGGTCGCGTCAACTCAATCTGGACCGGCTCTGGTAAATGATGGAGAATGTTCTGACCTAATATTTGTTTGTCATCCCAACCAAACAGACGTCTTGAGGTCGGGTTCGCCAGAATGACCTCCATGTTCGTGTCGAGCAGCACGGCCCCGTCAGCGATGGTTGACACCAGCGTTTCTAGCTTTGCCTTCTGAGCCGTTAGCTCTTCAATATTCTGCTCTTCATACATGCCAAGGCGCTCAGCCATCTCATTAAAGCTTGAGATTAGCGCCCCCAGTTCGCCGCCAAAGGGTAAGTCAACACGCTGCTTAAAGTTACCCGCTGCGATATTTTTGACCCCCACCACTAGTTCTTTAATCGGCTGAGTAATAATGAGGGCATTCGAGACAGCCCCTAAAATCACCATCACCCAAATGGCAATAAACACCGCAATCGTCACATCGCGGGTGAGTCGCGAAGAGGTGATGACGGCTGGATTAGGGTTAATCCCAATGGCAAGAACGCCTAAATCAATATTCCCTTGCGAGAGCGGTACAAAGATATCTGCAACTTCACCATCGGGGGTTAAATGCTGCCGGACCATAACCATGTTGGAACCCGGCACGAAATCATCAGGAAGTTGAATTCGCTGCCTCAGGGTTAACGCGTTATCAGCTTGGGCTTCTGAAAACGGAATACCGTAATAAATCTGCCCTTCGGTATCTGCATAGAGCATGTAGCGAATGCTGGCGGTGCGGCTGTAGAACTTGCGCGAGAACTGGGCTAACTCTGAATAGTTTTCGTCCGCCACCAACGGCGTTACATTTGCCGCTAGCAAAACCCCTAAATCTTGACCGTAGCGAGTATCCTGCAGCCGAGCGTCGAGCTGAATACTATTAACGGCCCAAAAAATGAGCGCACTCATTAAGCACGATACCACCAGGGTAGCCGCCGCCATGAGGCGAGTCTGGATGTTAGATTCTGACCACCACCCTGCAACGATAATTTTGATTGGGTTCAGGAACTTAATCAAGATACGGCTTTAACATGCGACTCATTCACTTTTTCTGTTGTATCAAGGATACAGGGGGACGAACCAACCGCCGTTATTCTGAGACTTATTTGTATTCTGACACGTTCTAAATCTTGAGGGAAGGCGCTAATGCACGACAAGCATCACCCTACAATCAACCCTCAACGCAGTAACGAATAGGCAAGGCAACTGCGAAATCCACTGGTTACCCCTCGATAAAAAGCCCTCGCACGCTGCTGCTGAGTGCCATGGGAGTTGGGATGAAAGTGGCTCTGACCACTCAAAAAAGACTGTAGATAGCCCTCTTGAACATCGGTTTGGTCTAGCAAACCGCGCCCTTGTGCATCTTTGGCGTAAACGCCTGCGAAGCAATCAGCCTGCAGCTCTTCTTGAACCAGGTAGCGATGGATCCGGCTCAAACCCAGTTGGTCTTGAACGGCGTGACCATACTCGTGGGCCAAAATAGTGATGGCGGCAAAATCACCGGACTGTTGGTCAGCCTGCAGCAGCAAGGGCACGTTGACGTAGATGCTTCGATTCCGCAAGCAGTAAATCGCGTTAAATTCACCGGCAATACCGCAGGGTGTACGGGCAAAGGTTTGATACTCATAGGCGGTCGGCCTCTGCCAGGGACGACCTAGGTTTTGAAACGTCCTAGACCAGAACTGGCTAATATCTGTATTGGCAAAGTGAACCTTCGTCCGTAGCGTTTGACTCAGGGCCGAAGGCTGTCCCAGCAAAAGTGTTGTGCCAATGGTGCCAAGGACAAGAGCATTTTGGAATACTTGAGATAGACCCTTCGCAAACGTCATAGCTGCTTGTATTAAAACGATATAAAGATCGGTTCTTTCTCCTTGGTGAGCGGTGAGGCTGAACCAATAAGAACCCTCAAGGCAAGTATGGTGGGGCTTTAATCTCTCCCACAACTTTACCCTATTTTTACTGGGCTAGAGGATTTTCTACCCTTCGCCGGACCGAAAATGCTAGGGCGTCTCTTCGTCTGGTCCGTGTCTAGAGTTGCGATCGCATCCAACACTCCCCCTTGACTGTAGACATAGGTCAATCAAATCCGCCGCCCCACCGCCCACGGTATAGATCGGAGTGCCCAACGCCTCTGATAGCTGCTCTACGGTGGTGTCATCTAAAAAGTCTTGAGTGCCGTGTTTGAGCATGAGCTGGGGCAACAGTAGCCCATCACCAAGGCTTTGCCCCTGCAAAGCCGCTAAGATATCCTGTCCCGTTAACAATCCCGTCACGGTCATGGCCTGTCCCCAGTAATCGCTTGCGAGGGCAGCCAGGGCAATGTGTAACCCCTCGACCTGATTGAGCCGATCCACGATGGGGCTAAAGGCTTGGGCAACGGTATTGCCCACCACCCAGGTATAGGTGCAGGGCTTTTGAATACGGTCAGGCAATGCTTGAGCCGCCCGGTCAAACTGCTGCAGAAATAATCGAATCGATCCGACACCATTATCAATCTGAGGATAGTCTTCGTAATGCTCTGCTGCAGGGAGCGGCTGACCTGCGATTAAGAACCATTCGTCAGCCAACCAGGCAAAGGTGGACCCGAACTGCTGTTGAAACTGAGACTGCAGGGCTTGAACCTGAGCAATCACCTCGGCTGCTATCTCTGGCGTGACCGGCACCAGCTCATCAACATCGGGCCGAAACCGAGTTAGCCCTACCGGCACCACCGCCACCGATGCCACCGCAGGGATCTCGTTGGCGTGAAACTGAGCTAAATCTAACAGCGTTTGCTCTAGGTGTGGGCCATCATTGATGCCGGGGCACAGCACAACCTGGGCATGAACCTGCAGTCGCCGTTCTTGAAACCAGCGCATCTGATTGAGAATCTGACCGGCACGTTCGTTTTTGAGTAGTCGGCGGCGGATCTCTGGTTCGGTGGCATGGACCGAAACGTAGAGCGGCGAGAGGCGCATCGCTTCAATCCGTTTCCACTCAAGCTCAGAAAGATTGGTCAGGGTGAGATAGCTGCCGTAGAGAAAGCTGAGGCGATAGTCATCGTCTTTTAAATACAGGCTCTGACGACGACCGGGGGGCTGCTGATCGATAAAGCAAAAGGGACAGCGGTTATTGCACTGAATTAAGCCGTCAAAGAGAGCAGTTTCAAATTCTAGACCCAGATCGGCATCAAAGTCTTTTTCAAGTTCGACCTGATGGGGCTTGTCTTGGGCATCGAGAACGTCCAGTACTAGAAACTCATCGGCACAGAGAAACCGATAGTCGATTAAATCGCGGGGGCGCTGCTCGTTGATGGCGACGATGCGATCGCCTGCTTCAAACCCCACCTCTGCGGCGATAGAGTCGGGCAGAACATGGGTAACCAAAGCAGGTTGAATAGAACAGTCGCTCATGGGGCTTACTTGATATATCCGTGCCTATTGCATTTTAACTTCGGAGCTGCCGAATGCCTGAGTCGTTTGTCACAATGAGGTATGCAAAGCTCTCAACCCAAAAGATTTAAGGTAGTCTTCAACAATGCCCTAGCCGCAAGACTTAGCGTAGTACGTTAATATTAACGACACATGATCGGTTTTTCCCGTGATTTTCCGCTGTTTTGATGGCTATCTATGCAAGGTGTTAAACCGACCGAACCGCTTTTTCAAACCACTTCAGAGACACAAGTAAGCCGCCTCCATTGGTGGCTTTT
>JBAUJD010000752.1:0-2840 GCA_049683515.1 Thermosynechococcaceae cyanobacterium
TTGATGCGGGAGCATATTTCTCCTCCAATTTTGCTGGCGAGATACACCACCACTAAACTGAGCAGAACACCGGCTAAGATTAACGGTCCTTCATCAACGCCGACTTCAGCTTCACCGGAGATGGCAAGGTACAGGGGCATCAAGTCCCAGAGACTGGAGGGAAAAAGAAAAGAGATCATAGGGGCTAGGATGACTGAGTTGACCTGAAACTACTTGCCTATCATTAGGGTCTCTCTTAGAAAAGTTCACCACTAACGTTTAGGACTGTTCTACAAAAACTCGGTGCTGAAGGCTGGGCATCTGCCGCCGCACTTGCTCAAGACGGGACGGTTCAATGGCTGCGATCGCAACCCCCATATTCGTGCCTGCATCGGCCAAAATACAGCCCCAGGGGTCAATAATCATGGCATGGCCGTGGGATTGCCTGCGGGAGTTATGGCTACCGGTTTGGGCGGGGGCAATCACATAGCTCGTATTTTCAATGGCCCGAGCCTGCAATAAGACCTGCCAGTGATCTTTACCCGTAAACGCTGTAAAGGCTGCCGGGATAAACAGCACATTGGCACCCGCTTGGGCCATAGATCGATATAGCTCTGGAAAGCGGACGTCATAGCAAACCGACAGTCCTAAATTGCCAAAGGTGGGTGATTCATAGATCGGAGGTCGGACCACCTCACCGGCTAAAACAGAACGAGACTCTGCGTAGATATTGCCGTCTGGCAAGGCCACATCAAACAGATGAATTTTTTCGTAGCGGGCTAGTTCTTGACCATTTGGCCCCACTAATAAAGCGGTGTTGTAGACTTTGCCGCCACCAGCAGGAACCGGGAAGCCCCCGCCCAAGAGGGTGATCTGAAATTTCTGCGCCTGTTTTTTGAGGAACGTCTCGCAGGCAACATGAATCGCTTCCGCCTGAGCCACCTTAGCCTCTTCATCTCCTAAGAATGCAAAGTTTTCTGGTAAGCTAACCAGCTCTGCCCCCTGACGCACTGCCAGGTCAATGAGCTCTTCAGCTTGGATAAGATTTTTATGCAGATCTGGCAGACTAATCATCTGGACTGCAGCGGCAATATAAGGCTTCATGGAGGGCGAGACTAGGTTAAGAATGGAGTCAGTATTTAGCTCTCTCATGTTAATGCCTGAACGGCGGCTAGCTCAATAAATCTGAGGGATGCTTTCAAAAAAACAGGATGGGGTTGCCCCATCCTGTTTTTTTGTATTTTCAGTGATGGAACCTGAGAGCTAGAGTTGAGCGACGAACCGATCCTTCTCAGGGACAACGGTATATTCCGCAATGATTTGGCGAAGTTCTTCGCCATTAATGGTCTCTTTCTCGACGAGCAAATCTACCAAGCGATCAATCACAGCCCGATTCTCTCGGACAATCCGAATCGCTTCTTCGTAAGCGTGCTGGATGAGTTCACGAACCTGAGCATCAATCCGAGCGGCAATTTCATCCGAGTACTCGGAGCGATTCATCAGGTCACGACCTAAGAATACTTCGCCCTGCTGACTTTCGAGAGACAGGGGACCGAGGGTAGACATTCCAAAGCGTGTCACCATCTGCCGAGCCATACCCGTCACCTGCTGGAGGTCACCGCCAGCGCCGGTCGTCACTTCAGCATCACCAAAGACGACTTGTTCGGCAGCACGTCCACCCATGGCACCAGCCATGCGGGCGTTGAGCTGAGATCGGGAGATCAGCTCCTGCTCTTCTGAGGGCGTAAACCAAGTTAAACCTTGGGCTTGCCCGCGAGGAATCAAAGTGACCTTCTGAACGGGGTCATGTTCTTTAATGAGCGTGCCCACAATGGCATGGCCGATCTCGTGATAGGCAATCAGACGCTTACTCTTGCTGTCCACCAGAGGAGTGCCTTCCATGCCAGCAACAACGCGGTCAACAGCGTCATCGATTTCGAGCAGGGTAATGGCGTCTTTACGACGACGAGCGGTGAGAATGGCCGACTCGTTCAAGAGGTTTGCTAAATCAGCACCTGTGAAACCAGGGGTGCGGCGAGCAATGCTCTCTAGCGAAACATCATCACCGAGCTTTTTATCACGGGCATGTACGGACAGGATCTCTAGACGGCCTTTGATATCAGGGGCATCAACGGTAACCTGACGGTCAAAACGACCGGGACGGAGGAGGGCGCTATCAAGGACGTCGGGGCGGTTGGTGGCAGCCAAGATAATAATCCCGGAGTTGCCTTCAAAGCCATCCATTTCGGTGAGCAACTGGTTGAGGGTTTGCTCACGCTCGTCGTTACCGCCGCCAATACCGGCTCCCCGCTGCCGACCGACGGCATCAATTTCATCAATAAAGATGATGCAGGGGGCATTTTCTTTCGCTTTTTTGAACAGGTCGCGGACCCGTGAGGCACCGACGCCCACAAACATTTCTACAAATTCAGACCCCGAAATACTGAAGAAGGGAACGCCTGCTTCACCCGCAATGGCTTTGGCAAGCAGTGTCTTGCCTGTGCCGGGAGGGCCGATTAAAAGAGCGCCTTTGGGGATTTTTGCACCGACAGCGGTGAATTTTTCAGGTTTCTTCAAAAAGGTAATCACCTCTTGGAGTTCTTCTTTGGCTTCTTCGACACCGGCTACGTCGTCAAACATGACGCCGGTTTGGGCTTCCATTTGAAAGCGAGCTTTGGACTTACCAAAGTTCATCGCCTGCCCTGGACCACCCGGAACGTTATTAGAGCGGCGGAATAAGAAGAAGAGGCCCACAATCAAGAAGATGGGAAAAATGAGGTTACCCAACAAACCCCAAACGGCACCGGTATCGCGGGTGGGGTGGATGTCGAGGTCTACATTTGCTTCTCTAAGCTTGGTAA
>JBAUJD010000753.1:0-1750 GCA_049683515.1 Thermosynechococcaceae cyanobacterium
TAGAGGCTGAAGTGTTTGCTTGACCTCATGACACAATTGACAAAGGTCTAACTCGCTAAAGGTCAACTGCTTACAGCCTGCTTCATGACGATAGACCTCCAGCAGGGTATTCACCATACTCAAAAGATTGTCGTTGCTCTCTACCACATTCGCCAACGCTGGACTGATTTGAGCGAGGGATTGTCCAAAGCTACCCTTGAGGCAAAACTGGAGCATTCGATTGGCTGCGATCAGGGGAGTCCGCAGATCGTGCGTCATCCGAGCCACAAAATCATCCCGCTGCCGCAACATTTTTTGTTGCTCATCAATACTGCGCTTGAGACGAAGTAAAGCGCGAATGCGAGCCATGAGGTCGTCAATTTGAAAGGGCTTGCGGATAAAATCATCCGCGCCAGCATCCAATCCAGTGACCACACTCGACTGCTCATGGGCTGTGAGTAACAGAATGGGGATAAACGGCAGATTTGACTGACTGCGAATATTTTGAGTGACTTCATACCCGTCCATGTCCGGCATCATGACATCTAATAACACCAGATCAGGGGGTGATCTTTGGATCGCGTCTAGAGCCGCTTGACCATCACTCACGCAAGCGAGTTCATACTCATCTAAATCTTCAAGTAAGAGTTCTAGTAATAACAGGTTATCGGGAGAGTCATCGACAGCTAAAATTTGAGCAGGAAGCATAGCAGTTAACAATGCGTTACATTAAATCTGAAGTTGCGACTAGCTCAGCAGGGTTAGCCTCAGGGGATTCTAAGGCTAGCTTGAGGTGACGAGGCAAAATAATACGAAAGGTTGACCCAGAGCCAAGCTGGCTATCTACCTGAATCTCACCTTGCATGAGGCCCACCAGCGATTTTGTAATCGCTAATCCGAGGCCAGTGCCTGACTGTTGCCGTGTGGTGCTCTGATCGACTTGGCGAAAGTCGTCAAAAATACAGTCAAGATCTTGATCAGAAATACCCATACCGGTATCTTGAACCGATATAACAACCTGATCGGCCCCACTTTCTGATATCTCTAACCGAATCGAACCGGCTTCGGTGAATTTAATGGCGTTTGAGATTAAGTTAACGAGAATTTGTCGAAGGCGATCAGCATCAGTATAGATATTCTTGTCACTAAGCTGAATATTGGCTGTAATTTGCAAACCTTTCTGTTCTGCTAAAGAACGCAGTTCTTCAATCGTTAACAGGACTAATTTCGCGACGTTTACCGAAGTTGGCAAAATTTCAGTGCGTCCAGACTCGATTCTAGAAAAATCTAGGAGCTGATTGAGTAGTCCGAGTAGATTATGATTGTTATCAAAGATGCGCTGCACCATGGCATGCTGGGCGTCGCTTAAGGAGCCTTTGTTTCCCTGGAGCAGAATCTGCGAGAAACCCATAATCGCGTTCATCGGCGTGCGGATTTCATGGGACATCATCGCTAGAAACTGTGATTTAAGCTGCGAAGCTTTGATCAGTTCTAAATTTTGCAGATGGATTTGCTGCTGTTGCTGTTCTAACTGCTGATTCTGGGTCTTGAGTAATTCGTTGGTTTCTCGAAGAAGCTGGTTGGCTTGGATGACCTGTACTTCTGCTGCATGAAGTCGGATTGCTCCCTTCACAATGCGCAGTAACTTAGCCGATGAAATCTTTGCTTTTGAGAGGTAGTCAGAAGCCCCAGCCTTCATTACCTCAACCGCTATTTGCTCATCACCTTGCCCCGTCAGCACAATAATCGGAAGCGTTTGCTCCATTGCCCG
>JBAUJD010000754.1:0-2856 GCA_049683515.1 Thermosynechococcaceae cyanobacterium
ATCAAGGACTGACGTGCCAGTGTCTAGCGCGCCCTCAGAAAGTTGATCGCTTTTCTGGTCGCGCTCTGGCGGATAAGCTGGAACATTTAGCAAACTCGGACGAGATCGCCTTGAACGACTGATAGCTTCTTGATGAATCGGTTTATCAGTCGAAGAATGAGTTGCACGGGTTTTAAGGCGACGTGATTCTTTTTGCTTGCGTCTGTCCGAACTGAACATAGGTTCTGGGTAAAGATTAAGTCCGAAGTAACATCAGTTTGGCAATGATGAGTACATTGGACATCAGACCTAAGTCGATGTTATGAGCGGCTTTAAATTTTCGAATAGCTTAAGAAGGTGTGCCCCTATCCCTCCTAAATCTGGACAAGGGTGATAAGTAGCGTGGCGTAACACTCCAAACTTATGGCAATAAATGCTTTGTATAAATGCGATCGCATCTCAACGTCTCCACCCCCGTTGCCGCCTTATACCCACTGGCCTCATAAAGCTTGACCGCTTCCACCAACACCGAAGCCGTCTCCACCCAAATCTGCTCAAAGCCAAGCTCTTTAATTCTGTCTTCTAGAGCCTGCAGCAAAAATTGTCCTAATCCCTGACCTCTTACCTGTGGCAGCAGATACATTTTGCGGACCTCCACTGCGTTCTTTCCGCGAGGGACCGGATAATAGGCTGCTGTTCCCACAAGATTTCCCTGGTGTTCCACAACCCAAAATTCACCCTGCTGATAGTGTTTTTCAACTTCAACGACGTCAATGTCAGCGCCTTCTGCTTCCCAGCCCAGGCTATATTCAGTCAAAACGGTACGGATGACTTCGGCAGCGGGGATGCGATCGCAAACCTCCCAATCTCGAATCACAAAATCCTTAAAAGTCTGCTGCATCAGCTATGTACACGGGGCTGAGAGTGCAGTTCTGCAAGCACGCTGCTTTCAAAGTCTGCCAGCTCCTCTAAGCGCTGATTGACCACATCTATATCAAAATAGGTCGTCGCTAAAACCCAATAAGCCCCATAATGTCGCGCTTCAGAGGCCATTAAACCCCGATAAAAAGCAGCTAGCTCAGGGTCTTCAATATGGTCTGCAAGCAAACCCAAACGCTCATGGCTACGGGCTTCAATCAAACTCGACACCAGCAGCATATCTAGGAGGCGCTCTGGCTCTTGGCGACGGATCTGTGAGTTGAGCTTGGAGCCATAGGGCGGCGCGTTTAAAGGGGCAAGGGGAATCTCGCGTTTATCAAGCCACTGATTAACTTGCTCAAAGTGAGTGAGTTCTTCCTGAGCAATGGCCGTTAACGTCCGCACTAGCTTGTTGTATGAGGGATAGCGAAACATCATATTAATCGCCACACCAGCAGCCTTGCGTTCGCAGTGAGAGTGGTCGAGCAAGATGGTGTCAAGGTTTGCGATCGCCTGCTCTACCCATGCCTGAGAGGTCGGCTGCTTGAGAAACTTAATCGTGGGCTTAGCAGAGCTAGAAATCATGGTCAGGGGTGCTAGTGTTCTTCATAATGGTTCTAGGGACGAAAGCCTTGCTTAGATTAGCAGATGCGACTGGTGACGTTTTCCTCAGCAAGCATTTCGCGGATCGCTGGATAGTGATTCGTTCCCTCAAAGCTGATGGGTTCGTTCTGGGCTAACGCTTTGAGGCCGTAGAACAAATTCATGAGGCTGCACATCATCACGGCACCACCTCTCAACGTAAAGACAGATCTGCCAATTCTACGCAAGATTTCGCTCAGGCTGAATGCCGCTCTCCACAACTCTCGATGAGCCTCTAGCAGCTCGGCAGCGGTCATTTTGCTGGGCGTGAACGTCACATTGTACCCATTGAAAAACTCCCATCCTAAATCTGAGCGCAGTCGATCAGCCTCTTGCATCTTCGCGTACGATGGTGTGCCCTTAAAGGGCGTCAAAATACTCAGAAAGGGGACATCAACCCCAATCTCTTCGAGTTGCTTTGCCATATCTCGGATGCTCTCTGGGGTGTCTCCATCCAAACCGGAAATGAACCCTGCCATCACGCCAATGCCGCGATCATGGAGTTTTTTGATTTTTCCTTGGTACTCTGACACCTTATTTTGGCGCTTCCCAGCATCTACTAAAGATTCTTGCCCAAAGGATTCAATGCCGAAGAAAATACCAATGCAGCCAGAGGCACGCATCAGATCCAAGAGTTCGTCATCTTGGGTGATATCCATACTTGCCTGGGTCAACCACCATTTCTTTAGGGGAACCATCTCACGCAGCAGTTTCTTGATATAGGGCCGATTGGCGGTCAGATTGTCATCCCAGAACCAGACCATCTTGCGCTGCCACCACCATTTGAAGTCGTTGTAGCGGATGTCATTGAGAACGGCCTCGACTGGGCGGGTGCGGAACCCTGGATTCAAGACAGGCACCGTGCAGAAAGAACAGCGAAACGGACAGCCCCTCGTGGCTTGAACCACTCGCCGCACAAAGTATTGCGAAGGTAAAAGATCGTACCGAGGCGTGGGGATACGGGTAAGGGGAATAGCTTCGCCAACGTATTGTGGCTGGAGAGCATCCTGCTCAATATCTGCAAAGATTTGCGCCCAGACTGACTCCCCTTCACCAATCACGATGCTATCGACAAATCTGAGCGCTTCTTCTGGGGCGAAGGTCACATGAGGACCACCTGCGATGGTAATTTTGCCCCGCTTTCGATATTCATCGGCCAAGCGATAGGCTTCGGGTGCAAAGCCGCTGAAAAAAGAGAGCACAATCACGTCGGCGTCGCTATCGAGGTTGACGGTTTCAACCTGTTGGTGAACGACTCGAACGGTATGTTTGGCAGGGGTGAGCGCAGCAAGATGAATGCCGGTCAGTGGTGGCACA
>JBAUJD010000755.1:0-2666 GCA_049683515.1 Thermosynechococcaceae cyanobacterium
GTAAGGCTATCCATTGGTGCAACTTGGTTTGACTCAATTGCACTCTATACGATGGGTAGCTTTCTTGTCGCCTCAAGTAAAACTGTCCGGACTATTGATTAACAGACTCTCTCAAAAATCTCTTCAAGGAGACGGCCCAGCAGCTTAAAGGGACAGAGCGCCGTCAATTCATGGCAAAAGTGGTCACCGAGTTAGGGATGGGCGGCTACGCGATTGCCGAACGAGAGTTAGGGTGGAATAGAGGCACCCTTCGCAAAGGGATGGGTGAACTGGTGAGCGGCATTGCTATCAAGGATGCCTTTGACCAACGGGGCCGGAAACCCGTTGAGGCGCACTTACCTCATTTTCTTGACGACATTCGTTCGATAGTAGAGCCTCAAACTCAAGCCGACCCGACGCTTCAAAGTGAGCGTCTTTATACCCGTATCAGTGCCGCCGAGGTGCGTCGTCAATTGATTTGCCAGAAGGGCTACCGTGACGAAGAACTGCCGACCTGTGAAGTGATTCGCCAACGTCTCAATCAAATGGGTTATCGCCTCGGTCGCGTCTCCAAAACAAAGCCTCGCAAGACCATCGAGCAAACTGAGGCTATCTTTTCCCAGATCCATCAAGTCAATCAAGCTGCCGATGCCGACGAGAGCACCTTACGGCTCTCCATTGATGCCAAAACAGCCGTCAAAATCGGTGAGTATGACCGGGGGGGAAAACCCGCGTGACGGTGGTCGCCTGCGATCACGATTTTCAGCCGAGCCAGACGCTAGTCCCGTTTGGGATCTTTCTACCGCAGTACAACGAGCTATTTTTGTTCTTTGTCACCTCAACGCTAACCGCAGATTGTATTGTCGATATCCTGCAGCAGTGGTGGGACAGTGTCAAAGAACGCTTTGCTCACATTAAGCGTTTGGTGATTAATGCGGATAATGGTCCAGAGAATCACTCACGCCGAACCCAATTCATGAACCGGCTGGTGACACTCGCGACGACAATGAAGCGGACTATCGAGCTAGCGTATTATCCGCCCTACCCTAGCAAATACAATGCCGTTGAGCGGACCTTTGGCTGGCTTGAACAGCACTGGAGCGGGATGCTGCTCGATTCAGTTGAAACCGTCGTGCAAGTGGCACAAGCATTGAGCTTTAAGGGAAACCATCCGGTTGTACAGCTCATTACTGAAACCTACAATACGGGCGTTAAGCTCACACCAAAGGCAATGGCGAAAGTCGAGACGTGCATTGATCGTCTGGCAGGGTTGGAAAAGTGGTTTGTCAAAATTCCGCCGCTACCCAGTGGATGATCTTTTCATTGGGCCACTCTTACCGGAAGCGTGTGAGCACCGCCCTGTAAAATACCTGAATGATCTATTGGAGTAAGATCATGGATTTATGAAACTCAGAGTCAAAGCGGGACTTGGGTTTCAGGACTTCTGGAGTGCCAAGCGAACCATCAGAGGGTATGAGACGATGAATGCTATTCGTAAGGGGCAGATCGTGGGTGTGGAGAAAGGAGACATTGGGTCACAGAATCACTTCATCTCTGAAATCTTCGGGGTAGCTGTATAAAAAATCAGGGAAATCTTAGTTTTCTCGTACCCTCACTCATTCTTGAAACACAATCAGCAGTCTAATGAGAATTGCTGATGGGGCGTAAATATTAGCATATAAATTTACCGTTTATACTGTAGTTTCTAATTTCGATTTGTTAGACCGTGCAGGATTTAGTCGTAGTATCATAAGATTTGATTATCACTGGTTAGAGAGGTTCATAAATCGTGTCGAAAAACGTGAAAGTCGCTAGCTTATTAGTAACTCTAATGCTGGGTGGCACTAATATTCGCATGATTCAGGAGAATGCGATAGCCAATCAGGGACGTGAGACTCTTCCAGCGCCCTCTGAATCGGTTAGTATTGACATCTGTGCAAATACAAATACATTCAGTCAGATGAATGTCTCCTCTGAAGACACTCAAGTAGAGCAAGGCTATGCTGAGGCGCAACGTCGAATCCAATCTGCACGCGAGACACAGGCGACCATACTGGACTTGGGCTATCTCAACTTAACAAGACTTCCTTCAGAAATCGGCCAATTAACTAATCTAAAAATACTGAAACTTACAACTAACAAATTGCGTAGTCTGCCAGTAGTAATCGGACAACTAACCAATCTAGAGCACCTTGAACTCAGTGACAATCAATTGAGTAGTCTGCCAGTCGAAATCGGACAACTCACTCATCTTAAAAATATTCAAATTGTTAAGAACAAACTGAGTAGTCTACCTTCAGAGATAGGGCAATTAACTAACCTGCAATACCTTGGCCTAGCTGACAATCAACTGAGGAGTCTGCCCATAGAGATCGGACAACTGACCAGTCTGCAAGAACTTGTTCTCACCCAGAATCAACTGCGTCACCTTCCGGTCGAGATTGGACAATTGACTAATTTACAAACGCTTGTCCTCATCAAGAATCAACTACGCTCCCTACCATCACAGACAGGACAACTGAAGAGTCTCAAAGAGCTATTTCTCGAATGTAACCAACTGCGTCGCCTACCGTCAGAGCTTTGGCAACTTTTGCAACTTGACTTGCAATATGTAGGAATAATGAATAACCTCGTACCCCCCCAGCGCCTCGAAACATATAACGAGAAACTTGAGGGCACTTCAAAAC
>JBAUJD010000756.1:0-2023 GCA_049683515.1 Thermosynechococcaceae cyanobacterium
CCTTGAGGGCGTTGGTAATCGACCTCAGAGATGGGGTTATAGGGAATTAGATTAACGTGACTCTGAAAGCCACGTAGGTGCTGTACCAGTTCTTCGGCATGTTCGGGCTGATCGTTAACGCCAGAGAGCAAAATATATTCAAAGGTGACTCTTCGCCCCGTCGTCTCCACATAATCGCGGCAGTCCTTGAGCAGCGCCACCAAGGGATAGCCCTTTGCCGTCGGGACTAACTGAGTGCGTAGACGTTGGTTCGAGGCATGTAAACTCACCGCCAGCGTAATTTGGAGCTGGGCTTGGGCCAACTCACGAATGCGCCCTGGAATGCCCACCGTTGAAACGGTTAAAGAGCGCTGACCAATGCCAATATCTTTGTTAATGCACTGCAAAGCAGCCAAGACATTCTCAAGGTTAGACAGCGGTTCTCCCATGCCCATAAACACGACATTGCTGACCCGCTCTTGAAAATCTTCTTGAACCGTGAGCACCTGATCGACAATTTCATGGACCGCCAGATTTCTTGTAAAGCCCCCCTTGCCCGTGGCACAAAAGTCACAGGCCATTGCACAGCCCACCTGAGACGACACACAGACCGTCAGCCGTTTCTGGGTCGGAATGCCCACCGCTTCAATAATTTGACCATCCGCTAGCTTCAGCAAATACTTGACCGTGCCGTCACGGGCCTCAGAGCGCAGATGGATCTCAGAGCGCCCGATGGGAGTGTCAGCAAGTTGCGATCGCCATACCTTCGGGAACACCGTTATTTCAGTCAGCGATCGCACCCCCTTCTGATAGATCCATTGGTAGAGCTGCTGGCCGCGATAGGCAGGTTGCTGCTGGGACTGCACCCAGTCCTGAAGCTGGGTCTTCGACGCCCCTAGCAGGGGCAGATTAATCTTTGTGTCCGTCGTCATAAACGAATATTCTCTATAACAGATATGAGCAATTCTGCATTGTTGTAGAAGACCAAGCCTTTGCCACCTATCCCATAGTTGAGTCAGCTCTCTTATATTCAAACATCTTTATTTTCTTGTGGTTGAGAATAGGCAGTCAAAAGCTAATCCTATCTATAACCAATTCATGATCAACGAGTCAGACCTAGGCAAACCGTTCTCGATTGAGTCGTACTAAACCGCAGATGACTCATAGGCAAAAGTTCACCACAAACTCAGACGAGGTGAACAATAGTCAGATACACTGCTGGCAGTGTTAATAGCCGCCCAGGCGCAATCTTGTGAAGGCATTCCTTAATTACTTAGGCCTCATTACCTGGGGACGGCGCTTATCTTCGGCGATCTTGTTGGGGGGGCAGGTTTTTGTTCACCTGCTTAAGGGTCGCATTCATCGCCGCAATACCATTGATCAGATGGCGATTGTGGGGCCAGAATCTATGCTGGTGGCACTGGTGACATCGACCTTCGTTGGCATGGTATTTACCATTCAGGTGGCGCGAGAATTTATCACCTTTGGCCTGATTCAAGCTGTGGGCGGTGTCTTAGCCTTAGCCCTTACCCGTGAGCTAGTTCCGGTCCTTACGGCTGTCATTCTTGCCGGTCGAGTCTGTTCAGCCTTTGCCGCTGAAATCGGGACGATGAGAGTGACAGAGCAAATTGATGCCCTCCAGATGCTGGAGACTGACCCCGTCGATTATCTAGTGATTCCTCGATTGATTGCCTGCTGCATCATGTTGCCCATTTTGACGCTGCTCTCGCTAGTGGCTGGCATTATGGGCGGCATGGGGGTTGCCACGACTCTGTACAGCGTGCCGCAGGCTCTCTTTATTGATTCAGTGAAAAGCTTCTTAAGCTTCTGGGATATCGGGAGCGCCATGATTAAGGCCTCAGCGTTTGGGGCATTGATTGCCATTATCGGATCAAGTTGGGGGTTAACCACTCGCGGCGGAGCCAAGGGTGTGGGACAATCCACGACAGCCGCTGTGGTCACAGCCTTACTCTCTATTTTTATTGCTAACTTTTTCTTGTCCCTGCTGATGTTTCAAGGATCAAGCAGCGACGCTCTTAAGAAC
>JBAUJD010000757.1:0-7587 GCA_049683515.1 Thermosynechococcaceae cyanobacterium
TCTGTCCGTATTGTGGGCGATCTTACAAGTCTGCTCAAACTGCAAGTGCTGATTCTTGAAAGTCAAACTGTGTATAGCTTCTAGAATCATCTTGCGCCTTTTTACACGTATCTCGGCATGACCTCATTCTCGGTTGCATTCATCAAATGCTTGGCCAGACCACCGGCATCAGATCGCTGTGAGGATTTGATGATCATGGCTGCATCGCCTTACTTCTGACGGCCAAGGGCACGTTTGAGATCAGATTTCATCTCACGCAAGGCCACGATCCCCTCTTGCAGATAAGCGGTATCGGCAGACTGTCCAGCATTGGTGTTGCGGGCAATTTGGTTGATATTACTGCCAAGTTTGCCGATATGGCCGATGAGGCTGGCCAGTAGTTTTTCATTCCCTGCGGGGCGGCGGTACTGGCGGGGCTTGGGCGCATTCAGCAGCATCTTGCGGATGTAGTCACTGCGGGTGCGGCCCGACCGCTGGGCATCTTCGTCGAGCTGTTCTAGCTCTTTTGGCGTGACGCGGAAGGGAATGACGATGCTGGATGCAGGCACGGCATCTGGCGACTCTTGCAATGTGTGGCGCATGGTTCTCCCCTCCCGGTGCGGGGGATTCCACAAGGGGGTTGGCCCCCTTTGGCAAGGCTGTGTTGTATTACAACACACGACTTGCGCTCCCCGTTATATCAGCCGAAGTCTATAGCCGAGAGGGAGCAGTGCAAGAGATCACGCCACAACAATACCAACTTTCACGAGCCGCGTTGCCGGTAGGTCACAGGAGAAGCACCTGTTAACAAAGCCTTAACGCCTTTGTGCGTATGATGCAGGGCACAACCTAATAGATAATCAGCGGACTATACATTAAACCGATGCGGACATCCAGAGAAAAACGGCTAGAGGCATTAGTCGCCGAACGTGATCAGATCAACGAACGTATTCGCCAGCAGCGCGAAGCGCTAGCCCGTGCTGAACGCAAGGTCCGTCAGGAGCGGGCGCACATCGTCGGGTCGGTCATTCTGGATATGATTGATGAGGGGCAATGGTCAGAGCAAGATCTTTTAGAAATTTTAGATGCCAAGGTCGCCGCGAAAAAACATCGAGAATTATTTGATCTGCCGGTTGAGTCGGCGCTGACCAAGCAGCAGCCTACCCCAAACGTGAACGATCAGGATGGACCAGCTATTCAAGCAGGGTTTCATCAATTTGAGCAACGCCCTGCCCCACCGCAGCGGCCAAAGAAGACAACAGTACGTCATTCACACGCCGAACAGCCAGAGCTGCACCACCAGTAGATCTGGCAAATTCAGTATCAGCCCGAACAGCAAGCTTTTTTCTCTGTAAAAAATAAAATCGGCGGCGGCATATAACCTTTTAGCGTGTCATGAGCTTAGAAGTTTTAACCCTCCACTTAAGCAAGGTGCGCGTAGCGCCTTTCCGCCTCGTGCAGCGTAGCGAAACGAAGGCGCGTTTGTGTTATCCACATTTCCACAGGATTCGGCTGACTACTACTAGGTTTTTAAACTATAGGAGTATATATAGGTAGTGCGACCGATTATGCGTAAAAAGCGCGACCGATTATGCGTGGATAACTTTTGGCCATATTGGCTTAAGTGATTGTTAAATAAGGGATACAACCATTTTTAGAGGGGCGCGACCGATTATGCGTGGATAACTTTTGTTTTCCACAGGTTGTCTGGGCTGTTGATGGGGTAAATTCTCATCCCAAATCCGACCCCCCGCTAGTCCAAGCAATCGTGGCGGTATGTGCAGAGTGTGGAATGCGGGATAGCCTTTAGCTGCCCAAAAGGCCACCAGATGCTTGCGGCATGATGGACGGCATTGAGGGTTTGATGATGAGGCAGTTGTTATCATCTTCGATATCCCAGTCGCGGTAAACGGTGAGAATACCGTTGAGCTGGTCTTTGGCCTTTTTCTTAAAATCTCGGTGTCGCCCGTAGCAGGAGCCAAGTTGTTTTTCTAAGGCACGCCAGGGCACCTTGCGACTTTTCTTGCTGTTATAGGCGCGGTACACCTCGTAATTCAGCCATGCATACAGATCAAGACCGAGGGCAGAATCACGCACGGCCTTGATACCGCGTAAGTCAATCGGGACCACGCTTTCCAGAATGGCTTGATAAAATTTTTCGCTGAGTTCAATCCAGTTACCAAACAAGGTGGGTTGTTCCGGGTTGCTGTGATCCCACAGAATCATGGAATCTTCGACAATCAGCATGTCACGCCGTGCCGTGCCGCTGATATTGCCTGCCTGCTGCGTTCCCTCAAAGGTGATGCGGGAGGTGAACAGGCGTTTCGATTGCTTTTTCAGCATAGAGATGGTGCCCCAGCGCCCGCCGGTCGGCACCAGATCAAGGTCTTGCATGAAGGAAGAGAGATTGCTGCCTAACTCCAGGCGGCGGGATTTATTCAGCTTTACCTCACGGGTGAGCCAATACAGCAATAGACGGGGGTAAACGCCGTAGGGAATGCCGATCAATTGTGCTTCGCCGGTTTTTTGATCCACGTAGGAATCAGATTTGATGGTGAGCTTAACCGCACCATTTTGCCGTTCCCATATTGACGTTTTGGGATCACTGTGGGGAAGCGTGGCCAGAACCATAGCCGTAGGTAGGTAAGTCGGTTCGCCAGACAGGCGATCCTGTTGAACTTCAACAGCAGATGCGATAAGATTCTGCTTAGATCGTGATAGGGGCTTCATCACTCACATCCCTATTGCTCGTTATTTTCAAAGCCCCGCCCTGCCAGGTGGGGTTTTGACTTTTGTAGCATTGTACATCGGTGGGCGAAAGGCTCTTATTCATTCCGTCAAAGCCTTTACGCTCATCAACACATCGCGCTTTTTGCTAGCGCAGCGCAGGGAAAGGCAGCTTTGCTGCATGAGTTAGGATCGTTCCGCCGTTGAGAATAGAGAGAGTTGCTGTCTGGCATCCATCACCTCCTCATCGCAGAGCAGGTTATAGAGCGTGGTTTCGACGTAATCCTCGACATGGCCTTTTTTGCGGGAATCTAGATCAGGACTGGCCTCATAGATCACCTGTTTGATTGCTTCCGGCGCATAGCCGATCATGGCCATGCGTTTACCAATCATCCAATCTGCACGGCTTTCATCCAGGTTTGACCCGAACTCTTTGATCAGGCCAGCGAGGTAGCGCTGATAGTAGGTCAGCGGATCGAGGGATGTAGAGCATGGCAGAGAGACAGCCATCATCGCCGCCACAGCCTCATCTGAAAGGTCTTGGCGTTTTTTTAATGGCAAAGTAGCCTGCAAGGCTTCACGCGCCTTAGAGAGCAATTGAGAGGCGTTTATGGCGATCTTGCCATTACAGGCATGTGCCTTGACGTAAGGAGAGTGACCAGAACCGCCGATATGTTCGGGCTTTCGGTTGGTAAATCCGGCCAACCGCCCGTAGTGTCGCCAGTCGGCAGAATTTGGATCAGCCTCAAAGGCCGTGGCCAAGTGTTTAGCAATGGCCGTGGCTAAATCCTGAGCAATCGGCGTATCACTGACCCGCACCCAGGCTTGGAGATTCAGCGGACTGGTTTCAATGATGGCCGCAGGATTGCAACCATCTGCTTTCATCCGCTCGATGCCACCATGCGTGAGATCATCCAAAAGAATCAGCCCTTGGCTCCCTTGCGGTCGAATATAAATATCACCGTCTTGGGCATTCTGACGCTTGAGCCAGGGCACAGATTTTAAGACTTCCTCCGGCTTAAAGGTGCGCGGCAGCATCTTGCCAGTGGTGCGATCGCGCACGCCGACTTCATAGGAAGTGGCACACATCCCTTGCAGTTGACGGCGAACGGCTAAATATGTGAAGTCGGGCTTGGACATGGCTTGTATTAAAGCACAGGGATTTTGCCCTGTAAGCCACAATTAAAGTAAGGCAAGAAAAAGAGTGTTCACATCCCTTACGGAAACATGAACACCCCATAGCCAGAAGGCTTTACGCCTCGATTAGATTGCCCGCAACCGCCTGCCGATAAGGATCGACGACGACATGGACAGCCATACCGCTTAACAGCTTGCCGTTCTGGTTGATGACGAGTCGATCCGATGGAGACGGACACGGAAACATCAACGCCAGGATTCCGGCAACCTCGTTACTGGCAGCAAAGTGGAGAGAGAAATACTCTCCAGACGTATCGACAAGCGGCTGACTAAGCATTTTGCATCCTTGAAAGAACAACTTAGCGCAGACCACTTTCACAAAGGTTTGATGGAGGTGTAAAAGCACGAACCCCCGGCTGTTAGTCGCACGGCGAAATCGCACGAGCGTCCACATGCCAGTAAGCGGCTTTTCAAGAGCCTCTTCAACCGTTGCAAACTTTGTCAAGCTAGTCATAATAGTGACCTCTTTAGATACGACAAAAAGCCCCGACCGCGCTGCTGAACAGACGCAATCGGAGACGACCTTTGACATGGGCAAAGGATTTTGGACGCCCAAGTATATATATTTTTTAGCTAAATATCAATTTATTTTGATATTTTTAGTGATATTTATTGGTTTTTTAGATTATTCATGTATCTAAGAACGTTTAAGGCGGGTTTAGGAGATATATCTAATGATGGCGCGTAACCACATGCCGTTTGCTATGTGTTGCTATTGGCTGGGCAGTATCCTCACCGGGCAACCGATTACCGGCTTAAGTTCGCTGATGGCTGGTTTAGGCGGTCTTCTCCCTGATATTGATCACCCGGAAAGCACCGTAGGCAGGCGCGTTAAGCTGCTTAGCCTACCCCTATCAGCCGTGTTTGGGCATCGCGGGATGACACATAGCTTGCTGGCCGTCATCATCGTGGGGCTGACCTTAGCCTTTGTGATGCAAGATGGGGAACTGCAAGCATTGCAGTGGGTAATCGCACCTTTATGCATTGGCTATCTCTCGCATATTCTGGGTGACGGGCTGACACCGAGCGGCGTCCCCCTCCTCTGGCCTAAAAAGAAAACCTATAGCTTGAACCTATTCAAAACCAACAGCAGACAAGAAACGTTGTTAATTGGGGCGCTAACCCTTGGATTATTGACCGTGGGCGGGGTTGGTGAAGTGGTGATTGGGTATGAGTGGCACAAGATACGGCGTAGCGTTGCCGCTATGACTTACGACGGTCAATGATATCGTCGTCTTCTACGTCAATTCCATATAGCTTGAGTGCTTCAAGCAAAATCTCTCGTTGTGTTTTGCCAGTTGTCGCGGCCTGAATCTTGAGCGCCTTATGCACATAGTCAGGAATCTTGACCGTTAGCGGGCTATCTGGTGCTTTGCGCCTGGATGGTACCTTAGACTTATTCTGGGCCTTTTTGGCTGTCTCAGATTGTGTCTTGGGAAGGCCATCAGCCAAGGTATCCAAGGCCGTAAGATCAACGGCGGGCATATTCTTTGGTGTGGCCATAACAGCAGCTCCTCCCTAGTAAATTCATGTCAAGAATACCTTTATATACAGGTAGCTGTATATAAAGCAATACAGCTTTACAGTTAAACAGGGAACAAGCTCTCTACTTCTTGTGCTAAGGTCGCAAGCTCTATAGCTGCCTTGCCCTTTGGCTCCATCAAGATTGGCGTTGATCCGTGAAACCGAGCTGTTTGAAACGGTGTCCGCAGCATAATTTCTGCGGTGAGAACCGGAACGCTAAAAGCAGCAAACTGATCGCGGGTATGGGTCATGACACGGGTTTTGTCTTTGCCTTGGGTGATCACCGCATAGTAAGGAATTTTGCGCTGGGTTAAACGAGCCGCATTTTCTACCAGTCGTTTTGTTTTCACTGCCTCTAACACATCATCCTCAGACGGCCTGGACGGAATTAAGACCAGTGTTGAGACGCCAATGGCATAGACCATTGACTGATTACCAAACCCGGCAATATCCACCAGAACGATGTCGTTGTCTCCGGCCAGATTATCAACGGCATCAATGATCGCACTTTCATCCGGCTCGGACAGCAGCGCGATATCTTCGATTTCTCCCTTAGCGAACCAGCGCGTTAAGTTGCCATTCGGGTCAGCATCAACAATCCCTACTTTGATGCCTTGTTGATGCCAATAGGTTGCAAGGCCAGCCGTCAACGTCGTCTTGCCGGTGCCCCCTTTTGAGGTTGCCAATGTGATGATGGTTGCCATACTTATATCCAGCTATCTGTAAATACTGCTATACAGCTTTAATGTTATTAGCCTTACTGTATATGAATACAGCAATATATATTGCTCTTGTTTTGTCAAGGAAGCAGGATAAGAAAACGGAGTAGTAATAAATACAGCTATGCTTTTAACTGCATTTACATACATACTGCTAAACAGTTGTATGTCCTTGTTGTCATTGAGTACACTGCAACTTGCCCACAAATGGCACGAGCAGGGAGTTGATTGCCACCCGTCCAAACAGGCGATATAAAGGCTATGAATCATTGAAAGGCATTTTCATGGCCAATTCGCCAGCACGGTTTGAAGGCTACGACGTTTTCTTAACCGACATTAAACAACGCATTCACACCGCGCAGGTTAAAGCCAAGCTGGCGGTTAATCAGGAGTTGATTCTGCTGTATTGGCAGATTGGCCATGAAATTTTGACCCGCCAAGACCAGCAGGGCTGGGGGAGCAAGGTTATTGATCAGCTTGCTAAAGACTTACGGAAAGAATTTCCAGAGATGACAGGATTCTCACCCCGCAGTCTCAAGTACATGCGGGCTTTTGCCGAAGCCTATACAGAAGACCAAATTGTGCCACAGCTTGTGGCACAAATTCCCTGGGGTCATCATCGCTTCCTGTTAGACAAGGTGAAAGACGCTGATCAGCGGCAATGGTACATCCAAAAAACCATTGAAAACGGCTGGAGCCGTACTGTTTTGGTGCATCAAATTGAGAGCAATCTTTTTGCAAGGCAGGGCGGCGCGATCACCAATTTTGATCGGGCGCTCCCCAAACTGCAATCAGACCTCGCCCAAGAACTACTCAAAGACCCTTACCACCTTGAGTTCTTAGGCATCAGTGAAGAGAGCAAAGAGCGCGATCTTGAAACCGCACTCCTCCAAAACATGCGGGATTTTTTGTTAGAGCTTGGGGTGGGATTTGCCTTTATGGGCAATCAATATCGTCTTGAAGTGGGGGGAGACGAGTTCTTCATTGACTTGCTGTTCTATCATGTGAAGCTACGATGCTATGTCGTTATTGATTTGAAGATGACGGCCTTTAAGCCGGAGTATTCGGGCAAGATGAATTTCTACGTGGCAGCGATTGATGATTTGCTGCGATCACCGGATGATCAGCCCACCATCGGCCTCGTTCTTTGTAAATCACGCAACAAGACAGTAATTGAATATTCACTCCGCGACATGAATCAAGCTATTGGCGTGTCAACCTATCACTTAGGCGATCAGCTTCCAGCGCTGGTACAAGAAAACCTTCCCAGCATTGAGCAGCTACAACAGACCCTAGAAGAAATAGCCGATAGTGAACAATACCTTCGCCAACAGATGAAGTGAGAGTTGGCTGTTAGTCAAGAGGGCTTTAGAGGGATACTAAGAATTACTCCTAATCCAGTCCCTCTAAAGCCCATGTATGACATCTTACAACTGCTGGA
>JBAUJD010000758.1:0-6302 GCA_049683515.1 Thermosynechococcaceae cyanobacterium
CTTCAAGACTGCTTAGACGGAATAAATGACAATGCAGCTAGCAATAATCAGGCAAAACCGTTCAATCAAATCTCTCATGGCTTTAAGCGTAAGTTGTCCATTCGTACTAATGCAGAGAATCATCGAAATCGCAGATATGTATTCAATATTGACTTAGCTGATTTCTTTGGATCTATAAATTTTGGTCGTGTTCGTGGCTTCTTCATAAAAGACAAGCGCTTTTGCCTAAATCCTAAGGTCGCCACAGTTATCGCACAGATTGCATGCTTCAAGCAAGCTCTTCCTCAAGGAAGCCCTTGCTCTCCTGTAATCTCTAATTTGATAGGCAATATATTAGACATACACTTGGTAAGACTGGCAGCTCGTGCAGGGTGTATATATACACGGTACGCAGATGATCTCACTTTCTCTACCAATAAACGCTGTTTTCCACAGAGTATTGCAAGACAAAGTGACGATGGCTGCCATATTTGGCTTCCAGGCTCAGAGCTTCTGCGTTTGGTAAAACATTCAGGGTTTGATATCAATCCAAAGAAAACCCGGATGCAATATCATTTTTCCAGACAAGAAGTTACTGGTCTTGTCGTTAACAGGAAAGTCAATATACGACGTGAGTATAGACATAATGTACGAGCGATGGCACATCACCTTTTCACAAAAGGAAACTTCTCCTTGCCAACATATGAGAAGGATAAATACGGGGATTATTCATTGGAGATGAAGCCAGGAAGTCTAAATCAGCTTCATGGAAAACTCGGCTTTATTGATAGCGTAGACCGATATAATATAGAAAGAATATCTACCGCTAGCAAATCGGAGATCAAGAGCAAAAAAACAATATACAGAAGATTTCTTTTCTATAAAGAATTTTATACTGCATCTAAGCCTGTACTTATTTGTGAAGGATGGACTGACTACATATACATTGAGAGTGCATTGCGACAACTGGCAGATAAATACCCTTTACTTGTCTCATTGGATAGCAACAGAAAGGCTGTTTTTTCGATTAAGCGCTTTAAGCATTCTAAGAGCCAAACTGCTGAGATATTAGGTATAAAAGGAGGTACTGGAGACTTAAAGAGATTTATCCCAGCATATAAAAGTGAATTCAAGTATTTTTCCGCGCCTGGAATGAAAGAGCCAGTCATTCTTCTCGTTGACAGTGATAAAGCTGGGAGGGGTGTTCTGGGTGTGGTTAGTAATATGATAAAAAACGGCGACAAGGCAAAGAAAAAAGTTGATCATGAACAGCCATATATACACGTTCATCGAAACCTCTATCTTATTCTTACGCCACTTCAAGGAGGCCAGCCTAGAGAGGAGTCGCAGATTGAGGATTTATTCGATACTTCAACTCTAAATATAAAAGTTGATGGAAAATATTTTAATCGCTCAGATGAGGCAGCAACAGAAACGACATATGGAAAGGCAGTATTTGCCAGAAAAGTTGTCGAGGGAATGGCCTCTTCAATCAACTTTGAAGGCTTTATGCCCTTGTTAGATCGAATCACAAAATTGATCGAGGATCATTACGCTCAAAGAAGAGATATAGAAGTAAAAAGTTAGGGGCATTGAGTCGAGAAGGAACTGAAGCTAAAGTTTCAACTGCTATGTTTAACCACTAACTTCCTGTCGGCGTCAGAACTTTCTCCGCGACTCTAACCTCTGGTCGTTCAGCTTCAGATGGCGGTACTATCTGCCAGAACTGCGGTAGATAGTCAGACCATTGCTCTAAAATCGCCTGCCCTTTGACGCTACCTGTATGCTCCACATGGGCTTGAATGAGAGCGCGCAACTGCTCTTCCCCAGCCTCCGTCACAACCCGCTGCAACTGAACAATCTCAGGATTCACCTTGGTGGGGAAACTACCGTCTTCATCTAACACATAGGTCAAGCCCCCCGTCATTCCTGCGCCCACATTGCGACCTGTCTCACCCAGCACCACAATTACACCACCCGTCATGTACTCGCAGCAGTGATCGCCTGCCCCTTCAATGACGGCCTGGGCCTTAGAATTTCGCACGGCAAATCGCTCTCCGGCTTTACCATTGGCGAACAGGGTGCCTCCGGTGGCTCCATAGAGACAGGTGTTGCCGATGATTACGTTATCTGCCGCTGCAAAGGGTGATTCCGTCGGCGGTTGCACGACAATCTCACCACCGTGCATTCCCTTGCCCACGTAGTCATTGGCTTCGCCCGTGAGCTTGAGAATCATGCCGGGAAGGTTGAAGGCTCCGAAGCTTTGACCAGCGCTGCCCTTGAGGTTGAGGGTAATTTGGCCCTGGAAGCTGGTGTTGCCGTATTGAGTTGCGATCGCACCTGCCACCCTAGCCCCTACAGCCCGATCCGTATTCACCACCTCAAAGCTTTTCTCAACCTGAGTCTGACGACTCAAAGCCGCCTGAACATCAGGATCTGCCAAAAGCTGATCGTCAAACACAGGTCCATTACTGTGAACCGTCTCATGCTGGAGCCAACCGCGTTCTGTTCGAGAATCTGGCAACATCGTTAAGCAATCGAGGTTCACCGCCGCTGTTTTTGTGAGGCTAGCGCCCTCCCGCATCTGCAAAAGATCAGAGCGGCCAATGATGTCATTTAAAGAGCGCATACCTAATTGGGCCAGCAGCGATCTCACCTCTTCAGCAATAAAGCCAAAGAAGTTGACTACATGCTCAGGAAGCCCCGTAAACCGCTGCCGCAGCTTTTCTTGCTGAGTAGCAACGCCCACCGGACAGTTATTGGTGTGGCAAATACGAGCCATAATACAGCCCTCGGCAATCATGGCAATGGAGCCGAAGCCAAATTCTTCGGCCCCCATCATTGCGGCCATTAAAATATCCCAGCCGGTTTTGAGGCCGCCATCGACTCTGAGGGTGACGCGATCGCGGAGCTGGTTCTCCATTAATGTGCGATGGACTTCGGTGAGGCCCAACTCCCAAGGGCTTCCGGCATGTTTAATAGAGCTGAGCGGGGATGCCCCGGTGCCGCCGTCGTGCCCGGAGATCTGGATGATATCGGCATTCGCTTTGGCGACGCCGGCGGCAATGGTACCGATGCCAATTTCAGAGACCAGCTTCACGGATACCTGAGCTTGGGGATTGATCTGGTGTAGATCAAAGATGAGTTGGGCGAGATCTTCAATGGAGTAAATATCGTGGTGAGGTGGGGGCGAAATTAGTGTCACTCCTGGCTTCGACTTCCGCAGCATCGCAATATAGGGACTCACTTTTTTACCCGGAAGCTGTCCGCCTTCACCGGGTTTTGCTCCTTGGGCTAGCTTGATCTCGATCTGCTTGGCGTTCATTAAGTATTCAGGCGTGACCCCAAACCGCCCTGATGCAACCTGCTTGATGGCAGAACTGGCGGTGTCACCATTCCGTAGGCCATTGAGGTGGGGGAGCTGCTGTGATTTGCCTTCGGCGTCTACGTCATCTAAAACTTTGAAACGCACCGAGTCTTCGCCGCCTTCGCCGGAATTAGAGCGACCGCCGAGGCGATTCATTGCGATCGCAAGTACCTCATGGGCCTCCCGAGACAGCGCCCCCAACGACATCCCGCCGGTACAAAAACGGCGCACAATCTCTTCCACTGGCTCCACTTCTTCTAGGGGAATACAGGTGACTTGCTTGAAGTCCAGCAGATCACGGAACGCTGTAATCGGTCGGGTTTGGAGCTGCTGCTTATAGACTTCGTAATGGTTGTACTGGCGTTCTTCTACGGCCTGATGCAGCACCTTGGCGATGTTGGGCGTATTCATGTGATACTCGCCCCCCGGACGGTACTGGACGAAGCCAAAGTTCTCTAGTTTCTTCGCATCCATCCCTGGGAAGGCGTTGCGATGGAAGGCCATCGTTTCCTGGGCTAGCTCTGCGGTGGAAAGGCCACCCACGCGAGAGGTTGTGCCGACAAAGCCTAGCTCTAGTAGATCAGAACCAATCCCGATGGCCTCAAAAATCTGTGCGCCTTGGTAGCTTGCCAGTAGCGAGATCCCCATCTTAGAAAGGATCTTCAGCAGTCCAGCCTCCACCGCTTTACGGTAGTTGCTTTGGGCACCAGCAATCGTCGTCGCCTCAATGGCGCTCCGTGCCATCATTTTCTGGGTCTTGTCACTGGCCCACCACTGCCGCGCTGTTTCCAGTGCCAAATAAGGACAAATTGCCGCTGCACCGTAGCCGATCAGGCAGGCAAAATGATGAGTACTCCAGCATTGGGCAGTGTCTACCACAATGGATGCCTTCAGCCGCAGCCCTTGACGGATCAGGTGATGGTGTACAGATCCCACGGCTAACAGCGGTGGAATGTAGGTATGGCCTGCATCTAAGTGGGTGGGGGCGTCGGTGGAGGTTTTGCGATCGCTCAGCACCAAAATCCCCTTACCCGCCTGCACCGCTGTGGTTGCTTGCTCACACAATTTCTGGACGGCCTGCTTCAAGCCATCCGGTCCATCGGCAACCGCGAACAACGTCGATAGCGTCTCAGTGCCGAGCTTAGATGCCTGCACCATCTCCAGTTCGGCTTCATTGAGAACCGGCGATGAGAGCTTTAAGAGCTGCGCCGATTTCGGATCGTGGGCCAACAAATTACCGCGTTCGCCGAGCTGTGTGCTGAGCGACATCACTAGCTTTTCGCGTAGCGGGTCGATGGCGGGGTTGGTGACCTGGGCAAACCGCTGTTTGAAATAGTCGTAGAGAACGTGCGATCGCGCAGACAAAATCGCTAGCGGAATATCATCCCCCATACAGAAGGTCGGCTCCTTGCCATCCTTCGCCATCGCCTGCACCACCATCTCCACATCTTCGAGCGAGTAGCCATAGGCCGTCTGCTGATTCAAGCAGGTCGCTGCATCCATCTGAGCTTCGGCGAGAAATTCACCTTCTGCCAACGTCTGCCGCTGCTCTTGAATCCAGTCTCCGTAGGGATGTGCCTGAGCAATCCGCTGCTTAATTTGCCAGTTGGTCAGCACCTCTTGATGTTCTAGATCCACCGCAATCATTTGCCCTGGACCGAGCCGCCCTTTGCACACGATGTCAGATTCTGGAATCGGCACCACGCCTGCTTCTGATCCAACAATCACGTAGTCATCTTTAGTAATGCAGTAGCGTGCGGGACGAAGACCGTTGCGATCCAAAGTGGCTCCAACCATGTTGCCGTCACTGAATACGACTAGGGCCGGACCATCCCAGGCTTCTTGGAGGCCGCTGTAGTACTCGTAGAAATCAATAATCTCAGGGTGATCCGTCAGCGCAGGTTGATTGTCATAGGCTTCCGGCACCAGAATCATCAGCGCCTCTTGAGGGCTACGACCAGACTGCACTAACAGTTCCATCGCATTATCAAGGTTAGATGAGTCACTATTATTCGCGTTCACAATCGGGTCTAGCGACTCAAAGCATTGCTCCCAATGAGGATGGCTAAGCTGAGGCTTGCGCGCTTTCATCCAGTTGATGTTGCCCAGCAGCGTATTGATTTCGCCATTGTGCCCCAAGAACCGCATCGGCTGCGCTAGCGGCCACTTAGGCATTGTATTGGTGCTGAAGCGGCGGTGGTAGATGGCAAAGGGACTGGTATAGAGCGGGTTCTGTAGATCTCCATAAAACGTGCCCAGGACAGCAGAGCGCACCATTCCCTTATAGACAATCGTGCGGCTTGAGAGAGAACAGACATAAAAATCGGTTCCCCAATCGCTGCCCACTGCGACCTGTTCCGTTCGTTTACGGACCAGATAAAGCTGTCGTTCTAGGTCATCGCCTTTTACCGTTTCGGAGACAACAAAAAGCTGTTCGATTTTGGGCTGATTAGCTTTGGCTTGTTCCCCTAAAACTTCTGAATGGACAGGAACTGAGCGCCATCCTAAAACCTTTAGTCCTACTTCTGTGGCGAAGTGTTCTAGTTTTTGACGTGCGATCGCACTTCTCTCTTCATCATTAGGCAAAAACACCATGCCCACACCTGTGGCATCAGCCATCGAGACACTCTGTGCCTCTAGCCAAGGCTGAAACAGACCCCAGGGAATTGCAGTCATGAGACCTGCGCCATCACCAGAATCGCGATCTGCACTGCAGGCTCCCCGATGTTCCATGCAGGTTAACCCAGTGAGGGCATGTTCAATCAGGCGATGGGTTTGCTCACCGTGCTGACTGGCGATAAAGCCCACACCACAGGCATCTCGTTCTTCGACCAGCCAAGGCTGTCCTTGAAATCCTGCTGTGGCCTGATGATGATCCATTCTTGAGATACCTAAATCAACGTCTTGAGAGCGAACCTACCGAAAGGAGAAATTCACCTTTGGCACACAGTGAGCC
>JBAUJD010000759.1:0-3559 GCA_049683515.1 Thermosynechococcaceae cyanobacterium
CCTGCAGCGCGTCTCGACCTTGATAAGAAGACCGAAACGCATCAGGGACCAGCTTCATCAGCTTCCGTTGTTTTTTCGAGCTAACTGAAGCCACCACCACACGATAGCGCGGCCCCAGCAAAGCTGAAGGGGGCGGCGGCGGCAGCGTTGCTAACACCCGCCCATTCCCGCTGGCATTGCCAAGGGGGGCACGACTGCTCGGAACAGGCAATACTCCGGCACTACTGACTGCCGTAGACGAGATGATAGAGCGCGTGTTTTTTTTCTCTTCAACATAAAATGCGTCTAAGCCATTTTGGGCCATTGTGCGCTTCATCTGTTCCGCTGTTTCCTTATCGTCAAAGAGACCCACCTGCATCACCGTGCGCCCCCCAGAGGAAGAGCGAAACGAATCAGAAACCAGGCGACGAACCTGATCTTGCTCTCGGCTATCGCGGGTTTTCACAATGACCCGATAGACTGTATTACTTCTAGAGGGGCCGGTTTGATACTCTTGCCCTGCTGCCCGACGAGACGTGGGGGGCGGCGGCAGCGGCACCGATCTCCTAGACGATTTTGAGATATTGAGGCGCTTAGATGATTTAGAACTTGAACTAGAGCTTGAAGGTCTGCTGGCAATGGGCAAGGACTCAAAGGGCTGATCCGTAGTGAGATAAACGTGCCCTAGAGTTTTGCCTTGATAGGTCCGCTTCGTCAATCGCCATCCTCGATTGAGTTGAATCTTCAAGAACCCCGGCTCTAGTCCCTGGGTGCGGCCAATTTCGACCGAACCACCGCTCTGGCCTGCGCTGGGGACACCCAAAAGAACGACTTCATCGCTGCGCTTTTGGACCGTGAGGCGATATTTTAGGGCCATATCCTGTCCTTTTTGACGGATGGAATAGCCGTTGCTGTCGGTGCTGCGGCCACAAATGCCGGAAAAGTCAAATTTCAGCAAGAGGGGATCGATCACAGTTGGCGACGAGCCACTTTCTTGCCAACACTTTTTACTGCTAGAAATTTGCTCAATTAGCAGCAAGCTATAGTAGTCGTCTTGGCGAGGGACTGCAACGATCACAAACTGGTTTTGGCTTACTTCTGTTTGCCCAAATGTCGCTGCCACCGCGATGGGAGAGACTGTTAACGGCGCTGCCGTTAGTGTCAATAGCAACCCACCCCGAGCTAAGTCATTCATGAATATCTCCTACCTGCACCTAAGCATGATCGCTGCGTGCCTAACGGCGCTACTATATCGCTCCTGTGCTCACGTCTGTCAACTCAGCAACCCTCTAAATATTCAGAACGGCTGACTGAGTGCCCTATTGTTAATGGCATACACCAATCAGTACACATAAAAGTAGCGACCATAAGTATTGTCGTAGATGAAGGCAGATCGGTTCCGGCTTAGTTCACAACGGCGTCAAAAATGGTAAAAGTCGGCATAAAGAGAGGCTCTAACACCGATTTGTAGATTCTACACATCAGCCTTAGAGCCATAGACGCAGTTAGGAGGTATCTTGCCCTTTACCGTAGCGAGACTTTGCCCAATTTAGTCGTCTCTTAACGAAGTCTTTATCGTTGCTGGGCTGCGGTTTAAGCCGTCCGCAGAGCCAATTGGCTCTGCTACAAGCGGTCAATTGCTAGAATCTGACCCAACGGTTAACAGTGGGGTGCCCAGTGGAGCTTTTTATTTTTATTGCCGCAGGTGTGGTGGCGTGGCTGCTATTTACCTGGCTATTGAAAGTGGTGAAAACCACCCTCAAAACGGCATTTATGGTAGCGGTGATTGTGATGGTACTTGCGATCGCAGGTATCGGCCCAGATCAGCTCTGGCAGGCGGTACTAGAGCTACCTCAACAGGTGGGGCAGCTCTTAAATCAGTCCTGAAGCATCATCTAGCCGTAGAAGCGGGCTACAGCGTTAGACCTAAACCACGGGACCCGGCATATTGAGCTGAATCGCCTAGCTCATCTTCAATTCGCAATAGGCGGTTGTACTTGGCAACCCGTTCACTACGGCACAGGGAACCCGTCTTGATCTGACCGGCACGGGTGGCGACGGCCAAGTCAGCGATAGTCGTATCTTCCGTTTCGCCAGAGCGATGACTAATCACGGAACGGAATGCATTGCGGGTGGCTAAGTCGATGGTTTCTAGCGTTTCGGTCAAGGTTCCGATCTGGTTGAGCTTAATCAAAATGGCGTTGGCGGCTTGGTCATCAATGCCTTGCTGTAGACGAGTTGGGTTTGTCACAAACAAATCGTCACCGACCAGTTGGATGCGATCGCCCAACTTCGTCGTCAACTGCTTCCATGACGCCCAATCATCTTCGTGCAGCCCGTCTTCAATGGAGACAATCGGATACTGGTCAACCAAGCCCGCCAAGTAATCAATCAGCTCAGTAGGAGTATGCGCTGCGCCATCGTAGGTGTACTGACCGTCTTTATAAAACTCACTGGCAGCTACATCAAGGGCCAGCGAAATTTGCTGCCCGGGCTGATAGCCTGCTTTTTCAATGGCACTCATCAAGAGATCGAGCGCCGCCTGATTTGAGGTGAGGTTGGGGGCATATCCGCCCTCATCGCCAACCCCGGTGAGCAAGCTCTGATCGGCTAACACTTGGCTAAGGGTCGCAAACACCTCTGCCCCCCATCGCAGCGCTTCTTGAAAGGTGGGTGCCCCGTGGGGGACAATCATGAATTCTTGAATATCGACATTATTGTTGGCGTGAGCGCCCCCATTAATCACGTTCATCAAGGGCACCGGCAAGACATTGGCGAGCGGTCCCCCCAGGTAGCGATAGAGGGGTTGATTCATCACCTCAGCTCCGGCCTTGGCTGCTGCTAGCGACACCGCCAAAATTGCGTTGGCTCCCAGACTAGACTTGTTAGCAGAGCCATCCAGGGCAATCATCGTCTGGTCTAACAAGACTTGGTTGAGCGCATCTAAACCCAGCAGTTCAGGTTCAATCTCATCTTTAATATTCGCCACGGCCTTGAGTACTCCTTTGCCGCTGTAGCGATCGCCATCGCCATCGCGCAGCTCATGGGCTTCAAAACTACCCGTCGAGGCTCCACTAGGAACCTGGGCTAGACCATAGGCACCACAGCTTAGGATGACCTCAGCTTCAACCGTAGGACGACCACGTGAGTCTAGAATCTCACGAGCCTCAATAGCGACGATCTCTGTTTCTTGCATAGATTTAATGTTGATCCGAGCACCCGGTCATCGATTAAATAGGCTGAGCTAAAAACCACTCAGCAATACCCGCTGCTGACGCTAGCAGGCATACTCTTAAACATCCTAGGAGCATTGCGTCAGAATGTAACTGTCCTAGGCTTAGAAGCGTAAACAAAATTTGTGCAGAATGCGGGTATGACAAACGAAACCTTTCAGTGCTCTCCCCCCAGAAGTGGAGCCACTGCGTTGGGCGGGTTCCCCGACTTGAAGCAAGTGGCGTGGGGGCTGGGGCAGCCAATACAGAAGAGATCGCAGATTCAGAAAAGATACTTAATGGAATAGAGATCGCATCTTTTTCGTTCACCCGTCGCTCAAAATCTATTCATTCAAGGACGCATAAAG
>JBAUJD010000760.1:0-2763 GCA_049683515.1 Thermosynechococcaceae cyanobacterium
TTAGATACCCAACGCAAATCACGGATCGTTGCAAAACTCAATCACCATGTCATTATTTGCGGCTTTGGACGGATTGGTCGAGTGCTGGCACAGCAGCTTGACCAGGCCCAGCAGGCGTTTATTGTTCTCGATAACAATCCTGACCGGGTGGCGATGGCAGAGGCCAGGGGATATCTCGTTCATACCGGCAGCGCCACTGATGAAGTTTTCTTAAGCGAAGTGGGGATTGAGCGGGCTAAGTTCCTTGCCACGGTGCTGCCAGATGATGCCACGAACGTTTTTATTACCCTGACGGCTCATGAACTCAACCCAAACTTAGTGATTTTGGCACGGGGGGAATCGGCCTCTACAGAGAAGAAACTGCGCTTGGCAGGGGCCGATCATGTCGTGTTGCCCTCCAGCGTCAGCGGTCATCGGATCGCGAACCTGATTACCCAACCCACAGCCCTGGATATTCTGGCTCAGAACGATGAACGGAATGCCCTGAATGAACTCCTCACTCAGATTAACCTCCAGATGGAAGAACTAGAGGTCAAGAAAAACTCTCGACTATTGGGGCGAACCATCAGTGAGGTCGAAATCCGTAGCAAGGGGTCGTTCATTGTAGTAGCGCTACGGCAGCTAAACGGGGACACCATTAATCGCCCCAGCACTTCCCTATCTCTCAATGTTGGGGATGTTCTGATTCTTCTAGGGCACCAGGGAGATATCGCTAAATTTGCCCAACGCTATCAGTATCAAAGCGAACTGAGCTATCAAGGAGGCCCAGTCTAGATGGTTGATCTGCTCTGGGTTTTGCTCTGTACGGGCCTTGTCTTTGTGATGCAGGCCGGGTTCATGTGTGTTGAGTCGGGCCTGACGCGATCAAAAAATAGCATCAACGTCGCTGTCAAAAACATGGCCGACTTTGGGCTATCGGTGGCTTTGTTTTGGGGCTTTGGCTTTGCTCTCATGTTCGGAGCGTCGCGCTCAGGCTGGATCGGAGGGTCTCATTTTTTTCCCTCCGCTGGGGCGAGTCCTAAATTCATCGCGTTTTTTCTGTTTCAGGCCATGTTTTGCGGCACCGCCACAACCATTATTTCAGGGGCAGTGGCAGAACGTCTTAAATTTACGGCTTACGTGATTGTTGCCAGCTTGGTTTCAGGACTGATCTATCCCCTCTTCGGTCATTGGGCATGGAATGCTTCCCTGGAAGGTAACTCCGGTGGTTGGCTCGGCAATTTAGGCTTCGTTGATTTTGCCGGTTCCAGCGTTGTGCATAGCGTAGGGGCTTGGGTGAGCTTAGCGACACTCACCCTCGTAGGGGCACGCCAAGGCCGCTTTTCAGCGGAGGGTAAACCCAATAAAATTCAGGGTTCAAATCTGCCGTTTTCAATGTTGGGTGCTCTACTGCTGTGGTTTGGCTGGATTGGCTTTAATGGTGGCAGTACCTTTGCCCTCAATGCTCAGGTGCCCGGAATCATCCTTAACACAACAATGGCCGGTGTTGCCGGAATGATTACAGCGGCAATTCTAAGCTGGCTCCAGCACAAACACTTAGAGGTGGAGTTCTTAATTAATGGGACGCTTGCGGGTTTGGTGGCAGTGACAGCCTGCTGCCATGTGGTGTCAACGCCTTTAGCCTTTGTCGTGGGCGGCACAGGAGCCGCTGTTGCTCTACTGGTTTCCTATGGATTAACCCACTGGCATATTGATGACGCGGTGGATGCGATCGCAGTTCATGGCGGCGGCGGTGCCTGGGGGACGCTGTGCGTCGGTCTCTTTGGTCAGCTCAATGAGATGGGGACTGGACTCAATCGCGGCAGTCAACTACTGGTCCAGCTTTTGGGGATTGGAGTTTGTTTTGCCTGGGCCTTTGGACTCTCTTGGCTCGTGTTAAAAGGAGTGAACCATTTTTTACCGCTGCGGGTGACGGCAGAAGACGAAATTATGGGACTCAACATCTCAGAACATCGGGCTAAGACCGATACCTATGATTTATTTCAGATCATGGATTATCAGGCCAAAACCTCTGATCTGAGCCTGCGGGTGCCGGTGGAACCCTTTACCGAGGTGGGCCATATCGCCACTCGCTACAACCAAGTGATGGATTCCCTGGCCCGAAACCATGATGAAAACATTGACACGCTAGAGCAGATCTATACCCTTACAGCAGCAGTCGAAGCAGTGATTGAGAGCAATCGGTTCGATCCTGAAAACTTGGATTTAGAGGGGATGTGCGATCGCAACGACGAACTCGGCACCCTCGCACGAGTGCTACAGGAGCTAGTCACCGCAGTTCATCAGCGCGACCAGGAATTAGCTGCCGCCAAAGCAAAACCGCAGGCAGGACATCCCACTGAGCAGATCTTATTCAAGAAACCAGAAGGATAACCGTCGCTTCAAATTCCACCGTTCAGGTCAGTCTTCAAATTCTATTTTGGCAAAAATGTATTTTTCGATACAAAATTTACACACCTCCCTTCCTACGATCAGAGGCTAACTGTGCTCAACACCATTAAGTTGAGTTCTGAGTAGAAAAACGTCCACGCTTAATTGACCTAGGCTTGAACATCCTAAAGTGTTGTTTAAGATTTGAGACTATTGATAGCTCAAATTGCTTTGATGGGTCGCTCAGAACCTTATCCTAATCGGAGAAGCAACGGATCGTCTGTATTTGAAGGAGTCATTCATGGTCAAAACTGCCCAGGATATCTTGGACTGGATTAGCAACGACAAGATCCAGGTTGTTGATCTGAAGTTCATTGACATGCCAGGCATCTG
>JBAUJD010000761.1:0-1729 GCA_049683515.1 Thermosynechococcaceae cyanobacterium
AACAGCACCCCGCTTACCATTGCTGAAATCATATTCCGCTTTCATATTTTAGCCTCTCAGAACGTGTAGCTGGACGAGCTGAAATCAGTCGAATACGGCTATCTTGGTGGACATAAACGACCACCAATAGACGCCAGAGATGATCCATCCCGATAACAACAAAGCGTTGCTCACCCTGTGCGGCCATGTCTTCAAAAGAAAGAGCATTGAGATCGGATAAAACTGCTTTGGCATCGGAGAAACGCACCCCATGCTTTTTTAGGTTGATGTCAGCCTTGTTAGGATCCCATTCAGCGTCCATGCGTATATTATATGTATCAAATCAGTTTTATGCCAGGAAGCTTTCTATTTAAATGTCTAACTATTTATTAGACGGAATTCATCCTGATAAACAGTCTCAGTAGGTTCTTATACGGGTTATATTCCATATATCATGCCATTTCAGATGTTTATACGGGAAATTTTCCGCATATCACCCCGATTCTGGGATCTTATATAGAAAAATTCCGTATATATCTTGGTGTATCTTTCAATACCAATCACCGGATTCAGGCCAAATCACTTTAGTCCCCATCATTTGCCAACCCGTACCCCCCGCTCTCAGTTCATTCTCGTGTGTATCCGTGCTTGAGATCGCACCCCTGCTCTAAGTGCGATCGCTAATACTCAGCCCATCCTTAATCTGCTCAGTGGGATGCAGGATAACCTGTTCGCCTTCTGCTAGACCTTTCTCTATAGACGCTTCCAACTCACTGCGCTGACTGATGACAACCTGCCGCTTCTGAGCCTTGCCCTGGTTTGCGACGAAGGTACACCACGCTTGTTCCTCACAGCGGAATAGAGCGCTGAGGGGTACTTTCAGAACATCTTTACCTTCCCAAACCACAATCTGAGCCTCGACTCGATACCCGTCGCCGATGGAGGTGGGGGCGTTGGTGAAGTTGGCAATTACGTTGACGCGCTGCTCTTCGACCCCCAAGGCTGATACCTCCGTACAGGCCGACGGTTCAAGGTAGCGAACACGGGCCTGAACCGATTCTTCTCCACCCCAATGTTCAATTTGAATCGTGGCACCGGGTTTGATTTTGACGGCATCTGCGGACAGGACATCGATCACTAGCTCTAGCTGGCTGGCCTGCCCCAACTCCAGCAAAGGATCGCCCGCTTGGACAACGCGAGCGCTCTCCTGATTCACTCGCAGCACATTCCCGCCCACTGGCGCACGGACAACGGTGCGACGGGCCTCGTCCGCTAAGTTAGCGAGGGAGGCTTCAGTACTGGCGATTTGAGCTTGGTAGACATCCTTTAGGTAGTCGGGGTCTTTTCTCTCAGCCTGCAACACTGCGAGGGCTTTTTGAGCGGCTGAGACGTTGGCAACCGCAGCCTGCACCTGCTTCTGGGCCACCTTGACTTCTTGCTGGCGTCGGGTTTCGGTGAGTTCTGCATCTTCCCGGACTTTGCGCGATTGGGCACCGGCTCTTTCGAGTTCTTGGGCGCGTTGGCGATCGCGGCTAGCTTGGGCCAAGGTTGCTTTGGCTTCTTGCAGTTGGGCCTCTGTTTGTTGCTGATTTGCGATCGCAGCTTGAATCTGGGCTTGGGCTTGAGCTAGAGCTGCGGTCTTCGGGCGTTGGGTATCCACACCAGCCTTTTGGGCCTGTAATTCTCGCAAACGGGCCTGAGCTTCTTTCACCTTTGTGGTCAGCGGCAGCGGATCAATTCGAGCTACTAC
>JBAUJD010000762.1:0-1919 GCA_049683515.1 Thermosynechococcaceae cyanobacterium
AGGATACTTGTTCCAAAGAGCGTACCGTCGTCCATGACCTTCAATCCTTAATCAAACCAATCGTTTGCACAACACCAGAATCAGTTGAGAGCATCTCCCTCAACTGAACTAAAATCACAATCCCAACCGCTAAACGCTCTCCAACACCGGCTCCATCGGGGCAGCATTGATGACCTGAAGTTCGCTGGACGTCTCTGCAGAGGCAGTTCCTAGGAACTGGTCCACCACGCTTTGGTAGGCGGCAAGATCTTGAGGCCAACTCTGGAGAAGCTGGTGCAGATGCCCCAATCGTTCAGGAGCCGAAATTGAGCGCAGATCATTCTCGAAGTTTCCTGCAAACATCACGATGGGCACCCGCTGCTGTTCGGGAAGCTGCAGCGCCGCTTCTTGCACCGAGAGACTAAGGCGATTGCGGTCAAATTGATAGCTAAAGTTCAACTGGGCCTGGACTGGAGCGGTCCCGATAATATGCTGCCAGGGACCGTTCGCTAAAAGTTTCTCATTGAGATAGTTCCGGGCCGCGTCTGCACTCTGATTAAAGGGGACAAAACCTTGCAGGTTGAACCCAAATGCCTGTAGCTCTAGATTCCGCAGTATCTCGGTGTAGCGTTGGACGATACCGGGAACGAGCTGTTCTTCACTGTCTTGACGGAAAGGTTCGATAAAGACGGTGCGCTGGGGGTAGGCCATGACCGCTACGCCATTCTTGAAGCGAATTTGCGCGGCTTGGGCAGAACGAACCGGCTGCTGGGCCAGTTCCCAGGCTTCGGGAATAATGCCGCTGTAGTGCAGAAATTCAGGGTTAATCAGGGTCGGGTCTTGCTGACGAACGGCTACCACAAAGGCCAGCTCTTGAATGTTGAGAGAATTCGGCATATTGATAAAACTCTCGATAGAAACAACTGAGAAGAAAGTAAAGCAGTCCAGTATAAATACCCCCTCATCTGAGGAGTATCAACGCCGATGCTCGCAGCGCAAACATTGCTGCACCTGGGCTACGACAGCAGAATGGATTAATGTCGGAACTGAAAACTTAAGGCATTTGGTAACAGAGTCACGGCGCATCTCCCCCGAGATGAGTCAATCGCGCCATGAATTAAGAGCGATTGAGTACCGTAAATTTACTTACGTCAGTATTGTCCCCACTGAAATCCAAAAAATTACATCACCGTGACTGAAATTCTTGAATAAAAGAAATAAAACTTGCTTAAACCCCTATGGATAAAGCTATTCAGATTTATTCAAGAAAGATTCAATCTTTACCCCCAGCCCGGTCAACACTAGCTGAAAAAAATTGAGTTGACCACAATCTCAACTGAAGATCACTCATTTGCATAACTGACCTCCGTAAATTTACGCTTTTCGCGAAGCAAAAATGGAGTGTTTAGATGAATGGAGGAGCCAGCAATATTTCACTTTGTTCCTGACTCTGCCTTTCTTTCACCGATTCAATCGATGTCACGAGCTTCATCCTGCTGTTAAATCATTAAGGTATATTACAAAGCAAGCGGAGTATTCACGATTTTCGAGGGTGGCGATCGCTGAACTCATATCGACTAACACGGCTCTTGCCTGTAATCTGAAGCATGGCTAGGTTGGAGGATTTGCAGTGGTGGTGAGAGCGATACGTGGGGCAATCACAGTAACAGAAGACTCTGCGATCGCAATTCAAGAGGCTGTCAACGAACTGATCGGCACTATTGAAGCCAAAAATAGCGAGGTTTTAGACCTGACTGAAATCATCAGCGTTATTTTTTCAGTGACCCGTGATCTAACCCAAGCCTTCCCGGCAGCGACGGCTCGGAAGCGCACCGGCTGGCAAGAGGTACCCCTCTTAGATGTGCAGCAGATGCATGTTGAACAGGGTCTGCGGCGCTGTATTCGCTGTTTGATTCAGTTCAATACCAGCAGCCCCAACC
>JBAUJD010000763.1:0-3017 GCA_049683515.1 Thermosynechococcaceae cyanobacterium
AGAAAATATTCTAAAAGTTCCACGAGCTAGCGATAGTAAGGAGTTTACCCGTCTATCCTCTACTCCAAATTCCGCATCACCAAAAGAGGACAAGATCCGCGAATCCGCATTCCCTTTGCAGAGCTAACGGCAGTTTTTCGGGCGAAGACAGTTCCCGACGCTCCGCCCATCCATCAAGACCGGATTCGCTCTTTACAGCTCATGCTGAGCAAGTTTGAATACGATGGCGCGCTTAACCCCAACTTTGAACCTGGGGAGTTTCAGCTCTTCGTAAAAACAATTGGAGTGTATTAACCTTTCGGCGGACCGCTAACGATGCCAGACCATTGAACCTGCTTTTGATTGTCGCGCCGATAAGAAAAAAACTGCTCCGGTTCTTGGTAGGTGCAGTGGGGTGCGATCGCAACCTGCTCCCTGTCCAACCCCAACTGTTCAAGCTGCATAGCATTGATGCGGCGAACATCGAGGCGCACATGTCCCGGCTTATCGTCATTAAACACCGGCGGCTCTGGGAAACGCTGCAGCAGTTCAGGAATGCGGTTGCGATTGCCATCCCACTCCGGCAGCGTCACCCCATCGGGATCGATCACAGAAGCGCCCACCTCTGCGGCAACGTCGGTAGACACCTGATAGACCTGGCCCGCGATGGCGGGTCCCATTGCCACTCGTAAATCCTCTAAGCGACTGCCCTGCTCCTGAAGCTGAGCCACCGCAACGGGGACAATTTTTGCTGCCGTTCCTCGCCACCCCGCATGGACTGCCGCGACGTGTCCGGTTCGGGTATCGGCAATCAGAACCGGCGTACAGTCTGCGGTACAGACCCACACCGCTTGGTGGTGGTCATCGCTCATTAAGCCATCTGCCTCAGGGAACGCAGGTCGCTCCGGTTGAGGGAACTCCGCCATTTGTCGATGGTATGTAGCAACCTCTTGGGAGCGGAGCACTTGATTGCCGTGGACCTGCTTGACTCGATAGGTTTGCGCTTGCGGAGCCATGATTGTGGATAGATCTGCCGGGGTCTGTTGCTGAAACTGACGAGTAAAAAAGCCGTGGGGCCATGCCTCAAGCAAACTGCAGGTTAAGTAACTAGATCCCTTCCAGGTGCGCCAGTGCCAAGTGTGCATGTCTTTAATCTTTAACAAAGAGCCGCATCTATGCTAGCTTGCCCAAGATAGTCATGGCTGCACAAAAGCATCTATGGCCCTAATTAGCAGCATAGAGAATCATTTTGAGCTTCGATCCGCGCCTGTTTGAGCAGCATCTCAAGACCCAAACCTTCGGCCACCCCTTGCACTGGGTTGAAGCGATACCTTCCACTAATACTCATCTATGGGATCTGGTTCATCAGGGGGCAGCACCCGGTACGGCTGTGATCGCGGCCCAGCAGCAATCAGGACGCGGCCAGCGGGGACGCACATGGTTGTCAGCCCCAGGGGGACTCTATCTATCAGTATCCTTGTTGGATCACGATAGCCAAATTCAGGCCGATCAAACGCCTCAGCTCACCGTTTGCAGTGCTTGGGGCATCGCTCAAATTTTACGAGATCTAGAGATTCCTGTCTCTTTAAAGTGGCCCAATGACTTGTTGCTGCAGGGCAAAAAACTGGGCGGAATTCTCACTGAGACCACCCTGCAGGGAGACATTATTACCAATGCCATTGTGGGCATTGGCCTTAACTGGAGCAACAGCGTCCCAGAGACAGGCATTGCTCTGCAGAGCGCACTCAATGACCCACGGCAGATCGACTCTCTTGAAGCGCTGGCCGCGATAACGTTACAAGGATTAGAACACGGCTATCAGCGGTGGTGTACGGAAGGAATCCAAGGCATCCTACCGGATTACCTCAACTTGGTCACGGCTTGGCAGCACGACCAAACTACGATACGGCTCAGCGATAGTCTAGTGCTCTCACTCGACGCAATTTAACCAAAAGACAGATGCCATTATCGTGCAAACTGGCTTTGCGAAGCCGAAGCCCTCAGATCCTTTCCTGACAGACAATCTAGTGAGTTAAGCACACTGACATGAGCTTGTCGAAGAAGAGCCGATATTAACGACAGGTTGAATATTTTATTTAACCCAGCGACTGAGCACCGTCTTAGACCATTCTGGGGTGCGTGTAACTTAGATTGCATCAAAGAGGATTGAAAATTGTTAAGCTGTCAAAAGATTTATTGATCCTGAATCGTTGTTTTATAGGTCTGAACCTTACTGATGTTGTTAGAGGTCTGACTCTAGACCTAAATATCAGCTAAAGGTGGACTATCTGAAACATCGCTCCAGCCGCCCATCAGAGGACCCTCTCGAATGCGTCAGCAACGCCCGTCGAACCAGCGATTAACTCAAGTTAGACCTACCCCACTGTTCATGCTCTGGGTATGGATCGGAATCCCCCTCGGACTGAGTCAACTGACGTTTGCAACACGAACCGCTCAGGCTGCTGACCTTATTATTCCTGAAACAGCAACACCAGCGGCACCTGTGCAGCCTGCTCCCCAACCTGTTGTTCGTACAGCACCTCCAGCCCCTAAGCCCGTGGTTCGGTCTGCCCCCATTGCTCGGCCTGCCCCTCGTCCCATCATTGAGAGTGCCCCTAAGCCTATGGTGCAGAAGCCTGTGCAGAAGGTTCCGGCCCCCTCTGGCAATTCTTCTCGGTCAACGAAGCCTGCGGTTGTGATTCAAGCGCCGTCAGTCCCGGCTTCGCAGCCCAGTGCAAAGCCTATCTCTAGGCCCATCGCCGTCCCGACAACGCCTTCGGTTAAGGCTCCCCCTCGTAATAATGCTCTGATCGATGCTTCACCCAATTACGATTTAGGCGCTACCCCGGTTCAGCCCAGCAATACCAGTCCTCGAGTTGTGATTTCAGAGCGACGTAGTGGTTGTCAGGCCGTTGTCTCCAAACGTTCTATTGCCAATAGCATCTGCGGCGGCGGGACGCCCCCGGCACGGACGGTTCGGGTGCGCTCTACTCGTGCGATCGCAACCGCATCAACACCAGCCGCTATTTCCCCTGGGC
>JBAUJD010000764.1:0-1921 GCA_049683515.1 Thermosynechococcaceae cyanobacterium
GTAAAGAGCGCCGGGGCGGTTCGGGTAATTCGTTGGGGCCATACTGCTGTTGCCGCTGGGTGGCATCAGAGGCTGATAAGCCTTGAAGCTGCGTGTCTAGTGTACTGTAAACGTCTTCAGACTCAAGGGACCAAATCGGTGGAGAAGTGATCATGGGCAACTCCTGGAGCAAGTTGACAGGTTTGAGATCAGTTAACTACATCAGACTGTTACGCTTGGATCGTCTCATAGTTTTCTAGATTGTGTGGTTAATGTTTTAGAAGATTCTCTGAAGCGCGGCCTGCTTCTTTAAGATCGAGTTAGAAGATCAAGCTTGTGCGATCGCAACTTCTCAAACAACTTCTTACCTGATACGAAACTCTTTGTCAGATCGCTACTATTCTTGTTTAATATATTGCTGCTGACTCTGAACACAGTCTTATATATGAAGAAGCCAGATCCAGCCAACTTTGTTCTCCAAATTTTTTATGCCATCATTGGCCTATTCTTTTTACTCATTCTGGGTGGAGTGACCTTTGCTGTTGTTCGATACTTCTCACCTGACGCTCAGGAACAGCTTAAAGATTTATCCCCAAAGCAATCTGATGTCCCTGCTGATGGGCGTCAGTCAGTCAAGCTTAGAGATATCTTCACGAAAAAAAGTCAATCAAGTCAGTGTCAGCTTCACTCTTGCGATGACGGATGACGGAGATGAATCTCTCGCTGCGTGAGCTGACGATAAACAGCCTCAACAACAAAGGCGGCTAAGACCATCACTAAGATGATCCAGAGGTTCTGCGGTTGGGTTCGAGCCGTTTGAACCAGCAAAACCGTGAGCGCACCGAGGCAGGCGACTGTCGCTAAAAATGAAATCCAGCGATCGCTGTGGGTTTGACGAGCGAGTTTCACATTGGCGAAGTTAACCACTGCAAAGATGAGTAAAAATCCAGAACTTCCCATCGTCGAAATTTTAGACAGGTCAAATACATTGGCGACCATCACGGTCAAACCGCTGGTGATCAGCAGTCCTTCAATGGGCTGACCCCATATTTTGCGTTCTAGAGCAGCGGGGAGTTCGCCAGACTTGGCAATGATATAGCTGAGGCGCGTTGTTCCATAGAGGGTAGCGTTGATGGCTGATGCGGTGGAGAGGAGTGCTGCGATCGCAATCAAGACAAATCCAAAATGCCCCATAAAAGGTTTCGCCGCCGCCGCCAAAGCATATTCTTTAGCGTCAATCACCTGCTGAAGCGGTAAGGAACCGATAGTGACCCCAGCAATTAACACATAGAGCAAAATTACAAAAATAACCGTTGAATAATAAGCAATGGGTAAAGTCCGGGCCGGGTCTTTTACGTCTTCTGCCGTGTTTGCCATTAGCTCAAAGCCTTCGTAGGCCAGAAAGATAATCATGCCACCCGCCACCAACGATAGCGGTGATGCCCAAGTGGAGGGCTGCAGTTGATTAATATCGACACCCCGAAGGCCCAGCCCCACAAATAACCCAAGAATAATCAGCTTGATTGCCACAATCCAGGTTTCGGCCTTGCCGATCAGATCGGCACTGAGCAAGTTGAGGCCCGTAATTCCCACAATTACCCCAGTGATCAATAGGTGCTTTCCCCAGGTTTGAGCGACCTCCGGGAAAAAGGTGGAGCCATAACTACCAAAAGCAGAGGCATACAGCGACAGCATGACGATATAGCTGAGCCAGAGCAATAGATTCATCCCTCCTGTAAAAAGACCTGTGCCAAAGGCTTTATTTAAGAAAGTTACCGTTCCACCTCGGCTGGGAAAGGCCACGGATAGCTGAGCATAGGAATAGGTGGTCAGCAAGGTTACGATGCCCGCAATGCCAAAGGCTAAGGGTGCACCGCCCTGCGCTAATTGCACAGACAGTCCGAGAACGGCGAAAATTCCACCCCCGACCATGCCCCCAATG